>CANGJN010000014.1 GCA_947454215.1 Neisseriaceae bacterium
TAGGTTATTTAAGTGAGATATTCGGTTATAGTAAGTCTTAAATAAATAATAAAATCCGTATATGCCAAGCCACATTAATAACCTCTAGAGATTTTACTGGTAAAATATTATCAGTAATTACTTGTAGCATATCTGATTATAAGTTATGGAAATAATCCAAAAAAAACAAGAATAAAAAAAGAGGTAACAATTCTTGCAGATGCCGTATATAAAGTTATAGAAACTAGAACTACCTTATTAACAGTAGTTTACAATTAATAGTTATAATTTTATTTTAGGAATTTTTATTGCTTTTCTTTTTTTTCTTTGAAGTATAAAATCCAAATTATCAATAAAGTCTGTTTGACTTAATTTAATATAACTATTATTATTAATAATCTTATTGAGATCGATCATAGTTAATTTATATTTTTTGTTAAAAGAGATTAAATCAAATTTATGGTTTAAATTAATAAAATCCAATATTTTAATTAAGTCTTTAATTTCAGTGCTAAAACCTTCAATAATACTGGGTAATTTATAGTTTTTTACCCAATCAGGATTATATAAACTATTATGAATTAGTAATTCGATGATATTTAAGGTTGGAATTAACTCACTAGTATTAATTATTGTATTTGGTCTAATAAAGTTATTATAGAACACATACTTAGATTTATTGTTTAAAATGCTTTCCAATTCTCTTGGATCTAGATTAACTATTTGAGATAGTTCTTTTTTAAGCATTACAACTAAAGCTGGTGCTTGTGTAATTTTTAGAATAAATGGTTTAACTAAACTTATAAACTTTGCTTTACCTTCACTATTTTTAATATTAATTATATCTTTTGATAACTCATTTAAAAGAACTTTACTCATTGATAACGATTTAGTTTCTTTATATAGGTTAAACCCATCAATACCAACTTTTCTACTATAACTATCTGGATCTTCATTTTCTGGAAGAAATATAAAATTTACTGATTTTGAGTCAGTAATGCACATCAATGATCTATCAAGAGCTCTCCAAGAAGCATTTTTACCTGCTTTATCTCCATCAAAACAAAAATAAATAGTATCACATATCCGAAATAAAAGTTTAATTTGTTCTTCTGCTATTGCCGTGCCCATAGTAGCAACAACATTTGTAATTCCTACTTGGAATAAAGAGATTACATCTAAATAACCTTCGACAACAAATACACTATTATTAGCACGAATAGATTTTTGTGCTAAGAAAAGCCCATAAAGTTCATTTGACTTATTGAATATTTGAGTTTCTGGAGAATTTAAATATTTGGGTTCACCATTACCAATAACTCTTCCACCAAATGCAATAATATCACCTTTAATATTTTTTATAGGAAAAATTATTCTATCTCTAAAAATATCAATTCGTTGGGAGTTTTCTCTAACTAAAACTAAGCCTGAATTCTCTAATATTTTATTGGTTGCATAATCAGGAAATAAATCAATTAAATAATTATGACTATTGGGTGCATAGCCTAGATTAAATTGATTAATAGTACTGTCTAAAATTCCACGATCATGGAGATATTTTTTTGCATGAATCACCGTTGTTAGTTTTTGTTGGTAGTAAGACGCAACCTTTTCAAGTGTTTGCGATAAAGAAAGTTTGTATTGTTTTTTTTGTTTTTCCTCTTGGATAGATAGTGGTTGATGGTTGTCATTTAAAGTAATTCCAGCAATTAATGCTAGTGATTTGACAGCTTCTATAAATTCAATACATTCATGCTTCATTAAAAAAGTAATTACATCACCAGACTCACCACAGCCAAAACAATGATAAAATTGCTTATCAGAATTAATAGAAAATGAAGGAGTTTTTTCTTCATGAAAAGGGCAACAGGCAAAGTAGTTAGATCCTGACTTTCTGAGCTTTATATTTTTACCAATAATAGAAACAATGTCAACCTTAGATACAATTTCTTCTATGATTGATGGTTCAACATTCAATTTACACCTCTAATTTTTTTAGATAATTTATCGACCAAGGTATTTATAAACTTATAAGACTTATCTGTTGCAAATACTTTGGATAAATTTATTGCTTCATTTATAATTATCGCAGAATCGATGTTTGGTGTTTCAATTAATTCAACAGCAGCAATAACCAGTATGATTTTTTCAATAGTATTAATTGTAGAAATATCTCTATCAGAAAAATCTTTATATTGACTTAACATTAAATCAAATTGCTTGATGGAATGTTCTAATAAGAATTGTAAGAATTTTAAGTCTGATTTTTTATATTGGTCAGGAATAAAGTAATCAATGTATAACTCAACTTCTGAAATTGATGTTGGATTGATTATGTAACAATAAATCCCTCGTAATGCTAATTGTCTTGAATTGCCTCTAGGTGTTAACTTTAACATGATAAGTCTAATTTTAAATTACTTATTGCTGAGCAATAAGGTGCTCAATTTTTTTATTGGTAAAAATATGACCAATCAATAAAATAAAACAAGAGATTATAACTATTTTGAATAAAAATACAGGATTAACAGTTTCTGTTAATGCTCCAAATTCTCCACCTAAATAAGCACCAACACCCCAAGAAATAGATATATTTAATGAAACAAGAGTTGATGACCAACCCTTAGATGCAAAAGTTGTTGCGGCTGAAAGTAAAACCGGGATGGTTAATAACTCACTAATCGCAAAAAATAAATAAAATAAAATTAAATATATTGGACTACCTACATAATTATGATTAATACTAATTTGATTTATTAAAGGTAAAATGAAAATACAGGCTATAGCTAAAAAAAGATATGCACATCCTAATTTATGACTCAGGGTAAAATTTATTTTTAAATTATTATGTATAAATTTATAAAAAAAGGCCATTATAGGAGAAAATATAATTATAAAAATTCCATACATACCGTAAAACCATGTTGTTGGAATATTAAATCCCATTAATGTTTTAGAGATATTTTTATCTGCATATAATGTTAATAACCCATATGGCAATGCATAAATTATGTTCCATAAGATATTTGAAAAACATAAGGCAATAAATACCCAAAATTTTTTAAATTCTATTTTAGATAAATTCTTATTCTTATTGACTTTAGTTGTGTTTTTTAAGTTCCCAATGTTTTTTAAACTCTTATTTCGACATAATAAAAAATTAATTATTGCAATTATTAAACCAAAGGCTGCTACAAAAAATGCCATTGAGTATCCATATTTAGGATAAATCGCCCCACTAATAAAAGTACCTAATATGGCTCCAACATTTATTGACATATAAAAAAATGCAAAAGCTCTTTCTTTATTTATTTTATCTTCTTTAGTATAAAATTCTCCAACCATAGATGTAATAGTAGGCTTTAATAACCCCGAACCAATAATTAGAAGAATGAGTCCTAGGAAAAAAGAAAATGTAGAATGGAAAGCTAAAGAAATATGACCAAACATCATTATGATAGCACCAAGAAGAAGTGCAACTTTATTACCAAGAATTTTGTCAGCTATAACTCCTCCCAATAATGGAGACATATATACTAGAGATCCATAAATACCTGTAAGTCTTAATGCATCAGCTTGTCCCCATCCTAAACCACCATTTAATATTTTTGCATTTGCATATAAAACTAAAATGGATTGCATAGTATAGAAACTGAATCTCTCCCACATTTCTATACTGGATAATGCAATTATCCCATTTGGATATTTATCTTGTGTTATCATATAAAACCAATCATGTTAAAAAATTTTTTTTCTAGAGTGACAATAAGGCGTTTGGTTGTTTTTTGAATAATACTCTTGATGGTAATCTTCAGCACACCAAAATTCAATAAACTGTTTAACTTGAGTTGATACATTATAATGCATTGCCGATAATAAGTTTATCGTGTCAATGGCATTTTTTCTTTGTTCTTCATTAGTGTAAAATATTGCACTTAAATATTGACTTCCTATATCAGGTCCCTGACCATCAGTTTGACAGAAATCATGAATTTCAAAGAAAAATTTTAATAACTCTTGTGTAGATAATTTAGTTACATCATAGATTACCTTTACAACTTCTAAATGACCAGTATCTCCAGTACAAACTTCTTTATATTTAGGGTTCTTTGTATCTCCACCGCAATATCCAACTTTAGTTTCAATAACTCCATTTAATTTTCTTAAATAATATTCTACACCCCAAAAACATCCGGCAGCTAAAAATATTTCTTGTTGTTTCTTATCCATAGATAACCTTATTAAATAAAAAAAGAATTGTAGATTAATATCAAAAGAATAAACTTTAAAATAATTTATTTAAATTTTATTAGTATATATTTTATTAATTTTGTAAAAGTAAAAAAAATTGAAGTATTCAACATAATATTAAACTTTGAAATATATTAAGTTATTTAACAAATACTTATTACCAAAATTAATACCTGAAATTTTTATTATCATTAATGAAATCTTTTAAGACATATGAAACATAACTAAGAACCTAGTTTTAATAGAATGGCTTTATATTTCATTTGAAAGTTTGATTAATAAATTTTCATACCCACATTTTAATAAATTATTTTATATATTAAATCTTAATATAATTATATCAAAAATAAAAACTCGTTTAGATAAAAAAATTTTAGGTACTAATTTTAAAATTATGAGAAAATGTGATTATGCTATTTTCCAATTTTAATTTCCCCAATATAAAGTTACTTTTTACACCATTTATTTAAAATATATCATAAGTTAATTTTCACATTTTCTGTAATAATGTAATTACATGCACAAATACTTGCAACTTGGTCATTTATTATTTCTTTCATGTATTGGAAGAGTCGTAATGTTGGATTTAACTCTGGTGAATATGGCGGTAATTTAACAATAGAGATATTTTCTAGAATTTCTAATGTTTTTGAATTATGCCAAGATGTCCCATCAGCAATTAATAGTATTTGCGATTATTATCTAAAGACAACTCTTTTAAGAATGAACTCATACAATCAGAAACTATATTTGGCACAATCAAATTAAAGTTGTATCCATCAATACTCACAACCAAATAATCATAGAAGTTTTCATAACCAATAGATACTTGACTGTAGTTCTTGTTTCACAAGTAAATCGCAGCCATAACCAGTATTTGAATGAGTTCCAAATCTTTATTCATCCATAAATAAAACTAAATCGTAATCCTTATTATTAATATTCTCATCGATTTATTGTTTAAATTCTTCTTATTTTTTGGATCTTGTTTATAATGTTTTAGTCTAGGGATAATATAACTTAATTAAAGATTCTTTTTCAAATAACGTTGAAGTGAACTTTTGCTAATATCAAGATTCAACTTTTGTTTTAATTCTATTATTAATTCTCTAAGAGTTAAATTAGGATTTTCTTTTAAAGTATCGCTTATAAACTCTTTATGAGTTGTATTATTTAAAATTGATTTTCTACCTCTACCTGGGAGAACTTTAGTTATATCAATATTCTGATTTATTTTTTTTCCCCAGTTTTTTAATGTAGTTCTACTTACATTAAATGATTTACTAGTTTTATGTATCCCTGTATTAAAAGCTGAAACCACTAATTTATATTTTATTAAACCTTTTGAATTATAACTCTTTTTACGTAAATGCTTTAGAGATTTATCTTTAGTATCACTTGTTATAATTGAACTTTTTAAAGACATAATTTTTATCTCCTCTTAAAATGGTATATTATATCATTTTTTTTAATAAATGAGTAAAAAAAGTAACTTCACACATGGTAAAACTAATTAGGTAAATAGTATGATCTCTTTTGATACTTAGATCTTTGAATAGTATAAATTTACAATTGAATTATGTGTTGTAATATTTAAACTGGACTTTAGCAATTTTTTAAAAAACTAATGTTAGCCTAAAATATAATGTATAATCAAACCCATAATTTTGTAGTGATCATTCAAATGATGTTACGTTCAAAGATATTAGTAAAACAAAAAATAATTCTGTCTTGTTTTAAATAGTTTTATAAACAAATATTACACAATGCCGCTCTAATACATATTTTAATTGCTATAACATAAGAAACCCATACTCATAAACTAAAGGTATTAGTTTGTCTGTTAATTTTTTATATTGATTATTAAAAGTGTCAAAACTCACTGGGGTTGGACCTACACTTTGATTACGTCTTTCCAATGATTTACGCACCTGATACCAACCAACATCAGCACGATTAAGTTTAAATTCTTCTCTAATACTACGTTCATCAATATGAGAAAAAAAAGATTTCCACAATTCACGACCTGCATTTAATACTGCATATGCCTCAGCTGATAATTGCTTATTAAGTAAATATTTCACCATAAAGTCAGACTCAAAACGGCTAGGAGCATTAACTTCTACTTCACTAAACGGGATAAAATGATTCACAATTGTCCATTTTTGATTATTCCACTCTAAATTATCGGCACTAGCTGTAAGATTACTGCTATTAAATAACATCCAAATCAAACAGTCATTTTTAAACTCATTAGTTAATTCGCAATTAGGTTGTAAAAATTGGTCTCTATCATTAATCCATGTCGGTTTAATTAAACGTCGCACTGCAAAAACTATAGCAGCCTGCCATAGATTATCAGCATTTACATAAAATCCGTTTCCAGCACCACATTGAGATGAAAATATTGTGGTTTGTCTTAGTGCATGTTGTATATCATTTGCCACACACATCATATAAGCTATTGCATCATTAGACCAAGTTAAAACTCTAGCTTTGGAAGTTGCCACAGATATTGCATTCTTTAATGGGACGGTAAATTCTTTATTAGTTAAAGGACGTAGCAACCAAACATTCAGATATTTATTATTAGGTATATTATAGAAACTTTTATTTCCTATTGGCTTAATATCTTTATCTATTATTTCAGTATTAATCGCATAATTTTGATAAATTATATTGTTATTGATTCTCCAAATTAAAAAACCAATGGGGAAGTCTCCTTCTATTCCATCAAATAACTTACTAGGAAGAATAAAACCATTTAAATATTCCGCACTCCATTTTTTTCTAAATTCTTCAAAGTTTGGAGAATTAAGATATTTTAATTTGCTAAATATTCCAATTATTGCTGTGGGAATCTCTATTGAAACTCTTACTAAAAATTGAGTAAATAATTCATTACTAGCTTTGCCATATTTTGTCATTGCAGTAGCAGCAAATTTTGTTTTAGCAACACCAGTTTTATTTTTTGCAGTAGAATTATCTACAGTTATATTATTGGCATTAGTTGCTTCTGCATATGGGGGATTAATTAATACTAATATTTTTTTACCATTTGCAATAGCAACACGTAATTCATGAGGTACTTTATTTGTCAAAGCATAATTAATGTTACCACTATCAGTAATATCATCATTAAGATAATCATATTGAAATCTCTGAGCTGCTATACATGTTTTAGTAGCCTTCATAACATCAATATCTGCTTTATCTAAAGTTGACATATATATGTTACGATGATTACTATGTTTTACCTCTAAATTTCCAACTCCACAACACATATCCCAAACAATATACTCTTGTTGCCAATTGACTCCCAAGGTTTCTGCTAACTTGTCATATGCTTTGTCAACAACGGCTAAGGGTGTATAATAAGCACCTTTAAAACTTCTCTCATCAATAGGAATTAAACTATCTCGCCTCTCTAATAAATAATTACGATATTCTTGTTTTGGTGGTTTATGATAAATAGCCCAGAACTGTCGATATCCATCTTTATTACTTAACTCATAATTTTTACCATTTAAACTAAACACCGGAGAATTGTTTTTATGTAACAACTCAGCTGTTAACCCATCATGTGTTGAGGTAGTACCATCATGCATAATATCAGCAAAAAACAATAACGAATAATTTTCTTCATTAAGATTAATAATTTCTCGCCCAATCATATTTACCCATTTATCAAAAACTTGCTTTAAATTATTTGGCGAAATTTGAGTACGTATAATATCACCTAATTTAATTGCATTTTTTACTGTATTGATAAATTCGTCTTCATTTGTTGATATTCTAAATGATACTAAATAAGTTCCAATATAGGTAGATATCTCAGATAATGCTTCTGGTGGATATTTAGTAGCTGATTTACCCCATTTTATTGTTTTCTTCTCAAGAAATGGCAAAACATCTTTAGTTCTCATTATTGCTGCCTTCTCTGTATCTATTACCGCTAGAAAAGGAGGCAAATTTTCTCCAGTATCCAAAGCAACTTGTACATAATGTAATAATTGAGTAAACATTGCGTAACTTGAATACTTTGCAGTGTCTTTTGCTTCAAACCATATTTCATCTGTACGAATATCTACTAATCCTTTGGTGTATTGTTTTAATCCTAATGCTTTAATGTAAATATCTTTAACATCTTCTTCACTTTTAGCAGATTTAAGAGCCTCATATAATTTCATAATATAATTAACCTAACATAATATTTATATTTAAATAGTAATTTTCATTTTATTTTGTAACGTATTATAACAATTTAAAAGTCAATGGTTTAATTATTTTTGTATTATCAATGATTTATATTTCTAAACCTTTATCTATAAGAATAATCCATAATGATTATACTAAATAAATCTATCACACGGCAGTTAACTGGAATCATACATTCCGAACAAAATTTTTAAGTATTCATATTTATTTTAAAAATTATGCAAATACCATATAAATAATTTTATATTAAACTATTCCTGATTTATGTTTTTTGTCTGTAAATATAAATTCATTTTCTGTCATTTCGATTTTATTATCTAGCAAGAAATCATGCAAAAATCATATTATATTATTAATGTTTTTATTTGTGAGTACCTTTTTCTTAAAATTTAGGATGCTCATAAGCAAAGTGTTTATCAGTTTAGTAAAATCGTGGGTTTTGAGTTTTAACATGTCACCTTTTTTAGTAAACTTATTAAAATATAAACTATTGATTATTTTTTGTTTTACTAATAA
>CANGJN010000015.1 GCA_947454215.1 Neisseriaceae bacterium
AAGAGTATAAAAGTGAATTAGATAGTTTACTAACATTAAAATTTTAGGATTTAAGTGGCAAACATTTCAACAAAACAAAAAGAAATGAGCCTAAAAATAATACTGGAAATGTAGCTTAACTATATTAATTTAAAAATTTTAAAATCGCAAATTATAAAAAAGCTGAGTATAAATTAAACTATATTAATACATATAAAGAAGTAGATGCACCCCATAAATTTACCTAAAACTTGAATTTTTAGCATAAATCTGTATATTTTTTGCCAATAGGCAATAGACCTATTTTTAGATATATTTAATACTACATAAAAGCATTTAAAATCTTGAATTATTTATAACATTAATAGACAAAATTTTAGATAAAGTAAATTTCAACAAGATGTATTAATGATTGTAGATTATGTTAATATATAAATTTGATAGAATATTATCTAATGATATCAATACTTTATTCTATGTGCTGAGCTAGGATTAAAATAATAATTTATGACGATTTTGAGTTTATATTAGTAGATTTAAATCGTTGTTATTTTAGTTACATATAAATAGGATTATAAAGAACAACTTCTATATCAAGTTGATCAATAAGTGTAAAATTTTTAAACCAATCTTTAAAATTTTGTTTAAAATTTGATGCGAATATAGGATCTAAAATAATAAATTGCCCATTTTTATTTTTATAAACTACAACATAATGTAGGCCCCAATCTATACTTTTTTTAAAATTTATACATTCTAAATAAAAATTTACACAACTCATACGTAATAATAATAGACTTTTTTTTACCTTATCAATAAAATACACTGCTTTTACAAAACAATCAGCAAATGAATTATAACAAACTTTAGGATCAAATTGAATTGTATCTAGTTTATCCGCTAAATCATGGGTCAATAAACCGCTTCTAATAGCATTATCATATGATTCTGATAACAATTTTTCTACAAGTTTTTCCTGTGTTGGAATATTTGTAAACTTAGTATCTATAGTAATTTTTTTTATTGAAGTTTGCTGTTCTCTATAAATAGGTATTTGATGAGTAAAACCGATTCTAATAACTAAAAGTTCTTGTAATTCACTTTTATTATGGGAATGCAATATATAAAATTTAAATGTATTTAAAGTTTTAGAAAAAAAATACCAAATTTCATCGGGTTTATAAAGTTCAAAATTTCCGTTAAAGTTGCTATAGTCCTGGGATAAAATAGTTAACTCTCCATCATTTGTTTCTGAAATAGTAAATGAATATGAAAATGGTTGATTTGTTGATATAGAATTAGTAAATTTAATAGTCAACTTATTATCAGTTAATTGTATATTAGTGATATCACAAAGTCCATAAACGGAATCATGACAACCAAATGAGGAATCATGATGTTTTTGTAAATATTTTAATAGTTCACGATAAACTAAATCACCATATGAAAAATTAAAGATAAGTATTATGATATAAAATTTAATATTAAACATAATTTTAAAATCCTGTAAAATTAAAATAATGTTACTACTCAGTAGCCACAAAAAAACAAAAATTATTATTAAACTATGATAAAATACATTCTGATGATAATTTTATTTTTTTTTTGAAGGTTATATTTTTAATGATAAATAAATTATTTAAGAATTCAATATTTACTAAAAATAATGATTCCATTAACCAAGAAAATATTATTAATATTGATCATCTAAATTATCATGTTTTATTTTATGATAATGCAAAATTAAGACAAGATATTAATAATCTCAATACTAATTTTCAACGAATAACAGAGGAAAATAATAACTTAAATATAGAATTGTTTCAATCAAGAGAAGAAAATGCTAAATTATAATCAGTTTTTGCCTACCACCTTAAAATGGTATAAAATCACTTAAATTGGAAATTACTAAATAATAAAGGTCGACCTTCTTCATCAGCACAACAAATTGATATTATTCTTAATAGAAAATAAAGTTTCTTTTATAATGAGATCAAAAGGCAATATTAAGGTACGTACTAAAAAAGATGAATATACAATGCGTAGATTGTATATTCATATGTAAAATCAAGGCTACTTAATAATGGAAAGAAAATACCTAGAATATTGGATGGTGATATATTTTTAGTATTAGAAGAAATGAAAATAAAGAATTTATTTTTATAAGACATGTATTATTATCTATTTGTTGAATATGCCAAAAAATTGGCAATTGAAGTTATGTTTAGTAATTTTAGGAAAAAGGTTTTGAGTTAGAATCAACCCATAAAACCGACATTCCGCACTTCTTTATTGCATATATAAATATCACTTTATCTTTTGATTTATTTTATTAATTTTTTAATAAAATAAACTGCTGAATGTCGGATATAACAGATTTAAACATAATTTCTAATTTATTCATAATTTTTGTATTAGTTGCAATATTGGAATAAGATCTTGTTAGTACAATTTAAATTAAATCAATAAAGAAAAACGTAACAATAAGAAAAATAAAGAATATACTGTACTCAGGTATGACTTTCAACTTTTTCGAGATTTAATAGCTAATTTTATTCATAGTTATAAATTAATTTCTAAATAAGTATTGAGGCTTATTATTTATAATATTGATAAATATCTAAGTGCGTATACTAATTTATACATTAACTCTAATAAATAAAATTTTAACAATAACCTCAAGTCTAAATGCTGGTTATTGGGTTAGCGTATTTAAGTACCGGTACTTTCTGTAAATAATAATATAAAGAACTGATTTAATTTAAAATTTTGTATAATAAGGTCAGAATTATATTTTTCAGATCTATTTTAAAATATATAACTAAAATAGGATGTTATAACTAAAAACTGATTTATGTATGAATTAAAAAATTAAACTTGTTAGAATCTAAGTTCCTTAGGCAAGGCAAATACCATTTTTTCTTCTATAGTTGGAAAATTTTTTATTTCACAAAAATCATACTTCATTAAGTAATTTACTACTTCCTCTACTAATATTTCAGGTGCAGATGCACCAGCAGTAACTCCAATGCTGAATTTACCTTCCAACCACGAAGGAGAAATTTCATCTGCAAAATCTATTAAATAAGACTTTACTCCTAAATTTTCAGCTAGTTCTTTTAATCTATTTGAGTTTGAACTATTTTTACTTCCGATAACTATTAAAATATCACAAATCTTAGCAATAGCTTTTACTGCATCTTGTCTATTTTGGGTTGCGTAACAGATATCTTCATTTTTTGGCAATCTTAGATAAATATATTTTCTTTTAAGTTCCTCAATGATTAACTTTGTTTCGTCTATGGAAAGAGTTGTTTGTGTAACTACGGCTACTTTTTTACAATCAAATGATATTGGTAATAATTTAATATCTTCAATAGTTTCCACTAAAAAAATTTTTCCATCAATTTGTCCCATTGTTCCAACAACTTCAGGATGACCTTTATGACCTATCATTATTATTTGATATTCATTTCGATATAAGTTTTTAATTTCATTATGAACTTTGCTAACCAAGGGACAAGTAGCATCAAAAATCATTTTTAAATTTTTTCTTTTAGCTTCTTCTTGTACTGATAGTGGAACTCCGTGAGCTGAATATACTAAAATACTATTTTCAGGAACATCCTCTAAGTCTTCAATAAATACAGCACCTCTGGTTCTTAGATTATCTACAACAAATTTATTGTGAACAACTTCGTGGCGTACATATATTGGAGCACCATATTGGGTTAAAGCTTTTTCAACAATTTCGATAGCCCTGTCAACACCTGCACAAAAACCACGTGGTGTCGCTAAAATAATTTGTTTCTTCATTTAATATATCTTTTATAGTTATTTATTTTTTATTCCGTCAATTATAATTATTGCAACCCCAATACATACAAAACTATCAGCCATATTAAACGTAGGCCAATGATACATTCCTACATGCCAATCAATGAAATCTGTGACTTTATCAAATAGAATTCTATCAATCAAATTTCCTAAAGCTCCACCTAAAATCAAACTATAAGCTACACCATTAAAAAATTTATATTGTGTTCTAATAATATAATATAGTATATATAAAATGATTAATAAAGGAATAATGATAAGAGTATATTTTTGTATTATACTTTGTTTAGAAAACAAACTAAACGCTATCCCATGATTAAAAACTAAAATTAAATTGTTATAAGTGTTTAGTATTGTTGGGTTTGTTTCGCTAAGTAAAATTTTAGCGTAATATTTACTAATTTGATCAAGTAGAACAACACAAGATGAAATTAAAAATAGTAGATATTTATAATTATTTAATTTTTTATTTATATTTTTACTCATTAAACATAATACCTTTCTTCTCCATTACCATGAACATTTGTATCACACCTATTACAAATAGTTAAATCATCTTGGCCAATTACAACATTAATTGCATAATGCCAACAGCGTTCACATTTTTTTTTATTGCTGACATTAACTATTACAGAGTCTTCAGTATTTAAAATAATATCAATTTTAGACACCATATATACAAATTTAAGTTCATCTTTTAAATCAGATAAAATTGAATAGAGTTCTGGAGTGGCTTTTATTTCCAACTCTGCTTGTAATGAGGAACCTATTTTACCAGTTATCCTCTGATTTTCTAATTCTTTTAAAACAATTTTCCTAAAACCCTCTATTACTCTCCAACGATTTATTATATTATCTTCAAATTTGAATTTAAATATTGGAATGAAATTATGGTATAAAGTACTATCTTGATCATCATGAATTAATTCTTCCCAAAATTCATCAGCAGTAAAGGATAATATGGGTGATAAAATTAAGGCCAGATGTTTTCCGATATGAAATAATGTAGTTTGAGCAGAACGTCTTATTTTGCAGGTTGGATTAGATGTGTATAATCTGTCTTTTAAAATATCTAAATAAAAACCACCTAAATCTTCAGAACAAAAAGTAACTACTTTTTGCACAATTAAGTGAAATTGATAATTTTCATATAAATCATTTACAACATCCGTTTGTAGCTCAAATAATTTAATTAAAGCGTATTTATCAATTTCAACTAATTCATCTAATTTAACTTGATTTACACTCGAATCAAAATCAACAAGATTAGCTAATATAAATCTCAATGTATTTCTGATCCTTCTATAAGACTCTATTATATTTTTTATAATTTCTTCAGAAAATCCTATGTCGTTTGAATAGTCCAAACTTGCCGTCCACAATCGTAAAATATCTGCACCATAGTTTTTTACTCCATCAGGTATAGAAGTAATGTTACCTTTAGATTTTGACATTTTATAACCTTGTCCGTCAACCAAGAAGCCATGAGTTAATATTTGCTTAAATGGGGCTTTATTGTTTATAGCACAACTAGTTAAAAGTGATGATTGAAACCATCCTCTATGTTGATCAGATCCCTCAAGATATAAATCTGCTGGAAAATGTAGGTTTTTATTAGATTTCAAGATGCTGAAGTGAGTTGTTCCAGAATCAAACCATACATCCATTGTATCTGGTAATTTTTTATATTGATTATCATCTATATAACCTAATGATTGTAGATTAAGCTTATCATCATACCAAATATCTATGCCATGTTTATCTACTTCATGCGATACTTTTTGAAAAATCTCATAACTCTGTGGGTGTGGTTCATAAGTTTCTTTATGTACAAACAAAGACATTGGAACACCCCAGTTTCTTTGTCTAGATATACACCAATCAGGTCTATTTTTTATCATAGATTCCAGTCTAGCACTACCCCATTGTGGAAAAAATTTGGTTTCTTGAATCGCATTAAGTACAATTTGTCTTAAACTTATATTATTATTGTGTATATTTTTATCCATAAAGATAAACCATTGTGGAGTTGCTCTAAATATTATAGGTGTCTTGTGTCTCCAACAGTGAGGGTAACTGTGATTTATTAGTTCACTACGAAATAAATTATTTTTAGAGTTTAAAATTGAAATTACTTCTTTATTTGAACTCCATACCGACATTCCAGCAAAAAATTCTGTAGATGAAGTAAATTTACCATCTTCTCCAACAGGGCAATATATTTCAAGATTATTTGCTAACCCTACTATAAAATCATCTAATCCATGTGCTGGTGCTGTATGAACTAATCCTGTTCCTGATTCAACTGTAACGTGTTCTCCTAAAACTAATGGAACATCTTTTTGATAAAAAGGATGAGAACAATATAAACCTTTTAACCCAAGTCCATTTTGTTGTGTGATAATTTCATAGGATGAGTCTTTTGGTAAGGTTTGTCTAATTAAATCTGTGGCTATTATCAGATAATCATCATGGTGCTTTATTAAAGAGTATTCTATTTTTGGACCTACAGCTATGGCTTGATTTGCTGGTAATGTCCAAGGAGTAGTGGTCCAAATTATCAAATAAGTATTTTTAAATTTTTCTTTTAACTTTAATTCACCCTCAGCAAAATTAAAAATTGTCTTCAATATATCTAAATCTTTAATATTTGAATTAGTGAATAAGTTTTTAGGATCTACAAAATTCAAAACTTTAAATTTAACATAAATTGATGGAGAAGTCTTATCTTGATATTCAACCTCAGCTTCCGCTAAAGCAGAAGAACAGTCTATACACCAATGTACTGGCTTTGTTCCACGAGATAAAAACCCAGCTTTATAAATTTCCCCTATGGCTCTAATAATATTTGCTTGAGTTTCAAAGTTCATCGTTTTATATGGATGATTCCAGTCAGCTATAATTCCAAGGCGAATGAAATCCTTTTTTTGCAGATCAATTTGCTCATTGGCATATTCTCGGCACTTTTTTCTAAATTCTTCAGAAGATAAATTTTTACCATATTTCTTTTCTATATTCAATTCAATTGGTAATCCATGACAATCCCAACCTGGTATAAATGGTGCATCAAAACCAGATAATGTTTTAAATTTAACAATAATATCTTTTAAAATTTTATTTGCTGCATGACCTATATGTAATTGACCATTTGCATAAGGTGGACCATCATGTAAAATAAACTTTTTTCTTCCATGAGAGATTTTTCTAATGTTTTCATATCTATTTTGTTTTATCCATTTTTCTAACATTAGCGGTTCTCTTTTAGCAAGATCACCCCTCATTGGAAATTTAGTTTCAAACAAATTAATATTATTTTTATAATTCATAAAATTTCCAGTTTAAAATTAATTGAGAGATCTAAAATACTCTCTGGCACATTCAATGTCTTTATGAATAGTTTTAAATAATTCATCTAAACTATCAAACTTCTTTTCTTCTCTAATAAAATATAAAATTTCTACTCTAGCTATTTTGCCATATAAATCTAAATCTACATCAAGCAAATGAGCTTCTAATTTATAAATTTCAAAATTATTAGTAGTTGGATTTTTTCCTATTCCAGCAACAGCTTTATATCTAATATTTTCAATATACACATAAGCTGCGTATATACCCCAAAAGGCTAATTTTTTTTTACCTAGATTAAAATTTATGGTAGGAACTCCAAACTTTCTGGCCATTTTATGCCCATGAACAACTTTTGAGGTAAAATGAAGATTTCCACCTAAATATTTTTGAATAATTTCAAAGTTATTGATTTCAGCAGCTTGTCTAATATTAGAACTAGACACTATTTTATTATCTATTATAAGTTTATCCTTTAGAGAAACTTCAATATTATATTTTAATAAATCTTCATAGGTTCCTTCGGCATTTCTACCAAATCTCCAGTTTTTTCCAACAACTACATGCTTTGTTTTCAGTTCTTTTATTAGAATATTTTCTATAAAATATTTGGGTGATAGGCTTGAAAAACATTTGTTAAATTTAAATACAATTATTTGATCAACCAAATCTTCTCGCTTAAGAATGAAAAACTTATCCCTAAGCAAAGATATTCTACCTAAATGTTTTTTATTAGAATTGGTATGAAAAAACTCTTGTGGTGTTGGTTCAAAAGTTATCAAGATTCTAGTTAAGTTTTCCTTCTTTGATACAACAGTTAATTCTTGTAATAAATTTTTGTGTCCTAGATGTAAGCCATCAAAATTACCTATACTAACAACACTATTTTCAAAGAATTTATTATTTAGTAATATTTTGAACATAAATTAATTATTATTATTTTTATTATCTGATTTATTTACATCATTTTCACATTTAGGTTCTACGTGATTATGGTTATTGAAATAAACGGAATGTAAGCAATCCCCATAACCAGTCTTAACTGGCTCCCCATATGTAGTAACAACGTAACCAGTATGATCATGATCAGCATATGATAAAAGTGTAACAATTAACAAAAAAAGTATAAAATATTTATTCATTTTATTTCCTATAAAAAATTATTAACTAGATATTATACTATAAATTTGCTGTTGCTGTTATAAAATTTTAATTAGGTTAAGACATTTTAAAGTTAAAAATGCCAACTATTCTTTTTAATGATATATTATAAATATTGGTAATTAGACTATAGTCATGAACAATTTGTGACCCACCAAGTGTATTGCATTATTAGCCCTTACTTATAAAACTTTTTGAATATACTAATAAATTTATTTTTTTAATTAAAATCAAATTAATATTGAATATGGAAAAAATCTCTAATTTACCAGTAATTCCCCATAATTTTTCAAAGTGTGATAAAATAGAGTTTATATAACCTTAAAAATAATTTTTTCTTCTTCTCAGGCTACAGATTTTAATGTAAATAAGAATAATATAGCAACATTTACACAAGTTGCAAGATCTAGATGGAAAATAGAAAATGAAACTTTTAATAC
>CANGJN010000016.1 GCA_947454215.1 Neisseriaceae bacterium
GAATCAAGATCTAATAAGTTTTCCTACATTATATACAATAAAGGTTATTGGAGTTAATAAATCAAATTTTGTCACTGAGGTATTAGATTTAATTTCGAATGATCTGAAGAATTTAAATATAGATGAATGTGTTTCTACAAAATTAAGTAATCAAAATAAATATATTTCAATAAATATAACAACTGTAATAGAGTCTTTAGATACATTAAACTCTATTCATAGTAATATAAAAAAACATAAAGATGTTAAATTAGTTTTATAAATAAAATTATATGATTTTTATTTACATTAAATATTGTATAAAAATAAAAGTTTTATAATCGGTTTAATTTTACAATAGCAAACTATAATATTAAGTTTTATATAAAATGAATAAAATTTTATTATTCATTTAAGAAGTAGATAATTATGAATAAAATAAAATCTGTTAAAGGCATGAATGATATTCTGCCAAATGAGTCATATATATGGCTATGGTTAGAAAATAAATTAACAAATTGGCTTAGTAGTTACGGATATAAAAATATAAGAACTCCTATAATAGAAGATTCAAGTTTATTCCTGAGATCGATAGGCGAGGTAACAGATATTGTAGAAAAAGAATTATATATTTTTACTGATCGTTTGAATGGCGATACTTTAGCTTTGAGACCAGAAGGTACTGCAGGTTGTACAAGATCAATAATTGAACATAATTTATTATATAACTCAATTCAAAAGTTGTGGTATATTGGTCAAATGTTTCGTCATGAAAGACCACAAAAAGGTAGATATAGGCAGTTTCATCAATTAGGAGTAGAGGTATTTGGTCTTATGACACATAATATTGATGTAGAGTTAATATTAATGGTTGAAGATTTATTTAAACAATTATGTTTGCAAGAAATCGAATTACAAATTAATTGTTTAGGCGATATTAATGAAAGAAATATTTATAAACAAAATTTAGTTGAATATTTTGAAAGATATAAAAGTTGTCTAGATGAAGATTCACTAAAAAGACTCTATAAAAATCCATTAAGGATTTTAGATAGTAAAAATGAAAAAATGATGGATTTAATTTCTAATGCTCCTAAATTAATAAACTTTTTATCTGATAATTCTTTATCTTTTTATCAGAGACTAAAGGATACTTTGTCTAGTTTAAATATTAAATTTATAGAAAATTTATATTTAGTAAGAGGTTTAGATTACTACAATTTGACTGTATTTGAATGGGTCAGTACAAAACTTGGTGCCCAATCAACAATAGCAGCGGGAGGAAGATATGATTTATTAATTGAGCATTTAGGTGGTAAAAAAAACTATGCGGTAGGTTTTGCTATTGGTATTGAAAGATTAATTTTAGAACTAAGTGCTCAAGAAAAATTACCTGAAGAAAAAAATAGTGATATATTTATTATAAATTTCGGCGAAAAGACTGACATACAAGCGTTTAATTTTGCGATTAAACTTAGACAAGTTGGATTTAAAGTTGAACAAAACTTTAGTGATCTAAGTTTAAAATCTTTATTAAAAAAGGCTGATTCTCTAGGTTACAAATTTGTAATAATTATTGGGGAAACAGAACTAAGTACTGAAACTGTTGTATTAAAAAACATGAAAACAACACACCAACATATAATTAAAAATAGTGAGTTAATTAATTTTATAACAAATAACTATAATGAGGAAAAATAGATGGCACATTATGATTTACAAGAACAAGATCAAATAAGTAATTTAAAGTATATTTGGAATAGAGGTGGTAAATATATAGTCTTTATATTTATTATTTTATTCCTTGCTTATGTTATTTTTGAAATTATGTCATTTTATCAAAAAGATAAGTCAATAAAGTCAGCTTTTATTTATGACTCTTTTATGAAGGCTAAAGAAAAAAATATGCCATCTGACATGAACAAATATAGTCTTATATTACAAAATGATTTTAAGTCAACAGAGTATGCAACAATTGTAACATTGGATTATGCCAAATATTTAGTAGATAAGAAAAAACTAGCATTAGCTGAAAATCAATTATCTTGGGTTGTAAATAATTCCATCGATACTGGTTTAATAAATATTGCAAAATTAAATCTGATCAATGTTCTTATTGATGAAAATAAAATTGCTAAAGCAAAACAAATTTTAAACACAACTAATGGTCAACATTTGACTCCTTTATTGTATATTAAAAGAGGAGATCTCTATGTGATTATGAATAATTTTGTAAATGCAAAAAAAGATTATGATCAAGCAAAAAAAGACTCAAAAAATAGTCAGGAAATAGCTCAATTGTTGCAATTGAGGACAATGATTCTTCCTAATTAAATATTATTGGAAATTTATGAATATTGGTAAATTATTATTGCTATTTATTTTTACTTTTAATATTATTAGTTGCTCAGTTATTAGTAATGAATTAGCTAATAATAAAATAGATACTAAAAATCTTAATAAAATTGATATTAAATGGCAAAAAGATTATTTATACTCAAATCCTGAAAATAGTTTTATGCCTGGCATAGATAACAATATTATTTTTACATCAGATTATAAGGGCAATTTATACAGAATTGATGAAACTGATGGGAGTATAATTTTAAAATATCAGTTAAATAAAAATTTATCAAGTGGAACTGCCGTAAGTTCAAGTAAAATTTTTGTAACATCCACTGATGGATATTTATTAGCAGTAGATAGAGGTAGTGGTAAACTAATTTGGCAAGCCCAACTACCTACGATATCAATTGAACCACCTCAAGCATATAATAATTCAGTTTTGGTAAAAACAAATGATGACCAATTATTGGCTTATGATGTAGATAGTGGTCAGTTATTATGGGTTTATCAAGGGCAAACTCCTTCTCTTACATTAAGGATATTTAATAGTTTTCAGGTTATTGGTCCACAAGTTGTGTTATTTGGTCAAGCTGGAGGAAAATTGGCTTTACTTAATCTATCTACAGGTTTAGTTATATGGGACAATTACATAACAATTCCCAAAGGTGCAACTGATTTAGATAAATTAACTGATGTCTCTGGAAGACCAGTTTTAAATCAAAAAGAAACTTGTGTCGCAACCTATAATGGAAAAATTTCCTGTATCGATATATTATCAGATAATATTCTTTGGAGTATGGATTTTAGTACAATCTATGGGATATCTATTGATGAGAATAATTTATTTGCAATTAATACCGATGGAGTTGTATATTGTTTTAACTCTTTAAATGGAAAAGTATTATGGAGAAATGAATCTTTTAAAGATAAAGATTTAAACTCACCAATTGTATTAAATGATCTAATATTAATTATCGATGATGATGGTAATGTTTTTGGATTAAGAAAAACAGATGGTAAAATTATTTCATATGCAAAAAGCACATTAAAAGATGGAGTATCTTACATTCCAATAAATAATAGTATAATTCTACAATCAGTTTCAGGAACTTTAGCAATAATAACCTAACTAATAGAACCATAATCTTTTAAACCACTAACTATATAATGATTATTATTGTCAATAATGAATGTATTTATATTATTCAAATATTTTGGTTAACTTGTTTAACCATAGCTTAACTTATCCGAGCAAAAGTAAATAATTGTATGCTTCCCTTACAAATTTACAAAATCTAATATTTTAGATCCTTCTGAATCGTAAATAATACCATTTCCCTATTTTAATTTCCCCACATTATAAAGTTACTTTTTGCATCATTTATTTAAAATATAAGTTCATTTTCAAATTTTCTGTAATAAAAAGTAAGTTTATATCTGGTAAACCTAATTATGGAAATGGTATTATAACTCTTATTACTTAAATTCTTTAGAGATTTATCTATCTCTTGTTATAATTGAACTTTTTAAAAGCATAATTTTTATCTCTTCTTACCATATATTTATCTATTAAACTCGGAATCTATAATTCATCCACTAAGCACTAACTAGACTTATATGTGTTAGATTTGTTGCTGATGTATTTTCACTATTTATCATTAATAAAACTTTCATAAAAATATCTATTTTCCAGACAAAATTATAACACAGAAGTAATTAATAAATTTATTAAAATCAAAATTAGAGGTGCTGAATGTCGGATTAATGATCATAGCGTATGTGAGTTATTAAAAAAACTAGCAGCAATCAATATTAATGTACCAATAACAATTATACTATATAACGCCAAATATCAGAAATGTGAGATTGTAACAGAACTAGTTTCATTATTGAGGTTTAACTTAATATATTTACCATCATATTTACCTAATCTAAATTTAATAGAACGATTATGACCGTTTATCAAGAATAAGGCAATTAATGGCAGATATTATTGAACATATGATCAATTTGAAAAAGAGATAATAATATGCATAGAATCTATTCCAAAAGAGTGTATAGTCAATTAGAAAGTTTACTGAAATTAAAATATCAGGATTTAAGTGGTAAATATTTCAACAAAACAAATAGAAATGAGCATAAAAATAATACAGAAAATGTAGCTTAAATATATTAATTTAAAATCGCAAATTATAACAAAACTGCGTATAAAGGAGGTTAAGATGTTTAACTTTTATAAATATTCATTTCTATTTATAATAAATTTATCTTTGGCTTATAAAATTGATAGTTGTAGTTATTTAATTATACCAGGAATTTATACCTTAGACAAAGTAAGAATTGATAAGGATTATTATTATAATGTAAGAATAGATTTAAGAATAGTTGCTAATCCAACTCATAATGATAATGATGAATATGGAGATTTAATTGCTTATACTCTTGAAGGTACTATTGGATATTTTAAAAATAATGAAAATCATGAAATAAATATTTTATATTGTAATGATTTTAAATCTAAAGACGAATCTATTAAAGAATCAAGTGTAACTCTAACTAATGGTTTTATATACGCTAAGCAACCTTTATCAATTGATATATTAAATTCCAATATAATTCATTTTACACCCACAGAAGATGCATTAGAAAGAGATTACCAACTATTAAATAATGATTTATTTCCACAAGGTATTTTGGAACCAAATGGCATAGATAATCCTGAAAAACTGATAAGTGCTCAAACAGATTATAAACCACCCGCAAAGAAAAGGAGGTTGAGTACTCACCTGGAACATAATGCAATGCATTTATCATCTGAATTAACACATAAGGCAGATAACAGTGAAAGTTCTATAATTTCTCAAGAGCCACTGACTAAAAATGGAGAACTAACAAGTGTTAAGATAAGCGAAGCACAGAGTAGTGTTAGCGAAATAGCAACTCAAAGTAGTGGTGCAGAAGCAGGTACAAGTAATCAATCAATAGGAAGATTTAATGGAGAAGTTGAGAGTAATGGTATGCAAAAAATTAACACTCCTACATTAGATAACAAAGAGGAATTAAAAACAATTATTAATAATTTAGATGAGAATCAATCAATCGTATTAATTCATAAATCTAGTGTCTATGAAGAATTTACCTATACTAAAATAATAATTAACTTTTTTAGAGGATGGGTAAAGGCGAAAAGTTATAGCATAACTCTAATCAATAACTCGGAAGAAGAAATAACAGATACTGATCAATTAATAAGTGTATTTCCAGTAAGGGGGCAATTACAAATTCTTTTCTACCCTAGGAAAATGAAAAACAAAATTGATAATTCTTCAGAAAGCAAAACACGAGTTCAACTAATATTAGACAACTATAATTTATATATATCGAGAAATCTACAACCTGAAGCAAGATTAGATAAAATTAAAAAAACTGAAAATCAAATAATAAGTGATTACAAGAAACAGTATGGGCAAAATTTTGTAACTTTAATTGAGAGTATTAACGTAAATAATAAAAAAAAGTTATCTGATTTTATTCAAGAATTAAAAGATGAAGAGAAGTTAGTATTAATTCCCAATGATCAAGACTACAGAAATCTAAGACATAATAAAATAGAAATTATTAAGAGTGTAGGAGCAAATGGACAGTTTGGAACTAACTATTATTATATTTGTGTTATATTTAAAAAAGGTAAAGAAGAATCAATTAAAAGTTCACCTATTAGTATTCTAGATAATGGTATTTCTATAAGTATTCAGTTTAAAGTACTATTACAAAATGGTAATATAACTTTCAAGTCATTTTTAGTTAGCGATTTTTATTTATTTAGAATACCATATACTAAAAATTAATAATTTATTAAGTTTATTTTTCAACTTATAAAATACAATATATTAGTAAAATTTTTTTTATACTACACTTTGGCGATTTTTTTAAAAAATCAATTTTAGTCAAAAAAATAATGTATCCTACATTTCGCACTTGTTTTCATAATTTAAGAATTTTTAAAAATTTAGTAAATTTTTTTTAATAATTTAATTTATTTATAATAATTTTTTTATAAAATATTAGTTATTTAAAGTTTATATTTTATCTTAAATAACTTATTTAATCAAAAAAATAAATAACAATTTTTAAATTTAATTGAAACTTTAGTCTAAAAAAATAATATAAGAAGTTCAATGAGTTAAATAATAAAGTATAGTAAAAATACTGTATTTTAAGGACAACACTATCCCTCGTCCAAAATTTAACAAAAAATTTTATGTAGAAAATTATATATTAAATACCGTATATTTTGCAAGCAAATACACCAAAATATCTAATTATTTTTCGCAAAGTATCATTTAAGTTTAAAACTATATGAAGTAGTTTATTGTTAATGGTGGCATTTACGATTATAACTCCATCTAAAAGTTGATAAATCCACTTCATACTAGGTCTTTTAGTAGATTTTTTTACTTGTGAGGGAATAGTTTCATTATTTTCTTCTAATTTTTTACGTAAAAAATATTGTGAATAACTATAAACCATTAGGCATAATACCATTATCATTAATAAAGCATCAATTCTTTCTGGCTTCTTTAAGAATACAGAATCAATTTCAAAAGAATTATTTTTAATAAATTTAAAACCACTTTCTGTACCAGATTGTTCTTTATATGTTGACAATAACTTATCATCTGCAATAACACTTGCATCTAATTGATTGGTTGCTATTATAAATTTACCTTTTTGGGATTTAGCTTTACTTATTGCTTCATTATTTTGTTCCACCAATGAACTAACTTTATTTATTTTTTTGATATGTGTATCTTCTTTACTAGGTTTTCCTACTCCATTATATTTATACTCTTCATTAATTATATATTGTATAATATGATATTTTAAAGTTTTATTAATTTTATTAATTTTATTAATTTCATTATTTACATCAGCTTCACATCCATATTCTTTGTTTTTTAAATGTTTCAACAATTTAGTTATTTCATCAAACTCTTGAGCTATATTTTTTTCTAAAGTGATTATCTCTTTATCATATACTTGTTGAGAGTAAATTAATACCCAACGTTGTTCCACATTACCATAGGTTACATATTGAACAAACATTTTATAGCCATTTTCAAGTTCAGTCCAATTTATATTATCTTTGGATATCATGTCTTTGGCTAGATTAATTTTTTCTGGAACTCTTGAAATCCATGATAAATCATCGCTTTTTTTTACACAATTTTCATACATAGTACTATCACCAATAAACATTAAAGGTGGTGCATTTTCTAATGTAGAGCAAAAATTTTGCATCCTTTGTGTTGCTTCTTCTAATGTATCTTGATCGATTGTATTACCGCTATGTAATTCCATCCATAGCGGTAATATACCATTTGTTGCTATTAGTAATGTCATCTGTTTGAAATCTAATCGTTTATTTTTGGCATTATCAAATGTAGTTATAGCATCATTATTTAAATTTATATTTCTTTCATCTGTTTTGTTTAAATTTGCTACAGATTTATTCTTATTCAACTCTACAACATCAAGCTCTTTAACACCATTATCATCATATTGACAATATAATGAAATAGATGTTTTGTAGATTTTGGCTTTATTTAGCGGTATATCAAATTCAATAGCAATTGGCAAAGCAAGTTCTGAAAAAAGTTTAGATGTTCCATATTCATGAATTTTGTCTAAACATCCTCCTAAAGAATCATCATTAAATAATTCTGCTTTTAGATTGTTTGATCCAAGTAATAAATCTACAGGCTTATTTGATAAATATTCAGGAAATAAATATAATCTATTGTTTGTAAAACCTAAACCATTCAAAATAAGTGCTGACACTCTTTGACCTATAGTTGTTTTACTGTTACCTTTTAATGGAATTAGTTTATCAATTCTTTCTGATATACCAAGTTGATTAATAGTAGAGGCAACAATTCCTAAATGATCTAATTTAAGGGATCCTTGAATTTTAAAACCACTTGATAAATCTATTATTTCTTTCTCATTCATATATGTAAAACCTTTAATTTATAATATGTTATATTACTACTCAGCAGCATATAACATAATGAGTTATTTTAAATATTAATAAATTAATAGGTTGATTATCAGATATATTAAATTTAAA
>CANGJN010000017.1 GCA_947454215.1 Neisseriaceae bacterium
AATTGGCAAATTGACGCCGGACCACATAAATTACTCGATTTAATCAAGTGTTTCTGATAAGTGAAAGGTGCTAAGGTGTCTTTTGTTATAATTGAACTTTTATTAGACATAATTTAAAAACCCTTTTAAAAATATAAATTATATCACTTTTTTAATCAAAGAAGAAAATGGTTCTTTACCACAGATTAATTAAAATGTAAAATAGAGGCTTTAGATAAGAGACATTAAAGAGTCTAAAATATTAATCTTAGACTCTTTAATAAATTTTTTATAACATTTGCTGTAGTGCTACTATTTGTAAGATACCTTCAGCATATTCGTGATTCAAATATGTTGGATATAATTGATTAGATTGAAATAATGAATCAGCTTCCCATAATTTTGAATTATCTACTGGAATGCAATTAACTAAACCTAGTGATGTTCCCTGTATTCCTTTTACTGGGTCACAAGCTAATAATGAATTTAAATTAGTTACTACAGAATCATGGTTTAAGTAAATAATACTAACTGGCGATCCAGTAGTCCAATGATATGTATCAGCACTTTTTATAAGATCATTACCAAATTTATTTGTTTTAAGTTGAATATTCATAAATGATTGATCTGAAGTATAACTATTTGCAGGATTAGAAAGAAGAGCTATTGCTTCTGTTTGATTTCTAGCATTTCCAATAAAAAATCCTTCAGCGAATGATGCAGATTGTAACTGATATAAGAAAGAATTAAAATTAATATTTTTATTATTAATATAGTCAATTAAATCTTTTGAATTATTATTAAATAAAGATGAACAATCTCCAATATTACTTATACTTGAAGAGTTAAATGTAGAAAAATTCACACAATTTTTTTGATAATAAAAGTTTGAAGTAGTAAATAATTTATAAAAAATTGAGAAAGAATCGACATAGTAATTTAACATTGTTTGAACAACATATGCTCCTAACATTGGTCTAAATTTAGCAACTTCATATTGAGCTATGACGTTATCCAAACCATTTGGTTCTTGATCACAAAAATTATTATCCGTTTGATAGCAACCAGAAGCTACTGACCATTTATTATTAGCACTAACATCTACATTATCAAAGAGAAAGTTTGCTGTTGTGCCAGATACATCATATGCACCTGAAACACCAAAGGTATGTTTTAATTTTAATCCCAAATCACTAAGAATATAATTATAATTATTTTGTAATAATTCAGATGCTTTCAAACTATATGCTGCACCTTCTGAATATGAAGAAATATATAAATTAGTATTTGTGAAATGGAAATTATATTTTTGATTTAAATATGTACTTAAAGCCTTAAGCATATATATGCCACTTAGAGCATTTACATCAGGAGCCACAACATATGGATGAACTGTATTAACATCGAGACCTTGACCAATATAATCAGGGGCAACAACTATATAACCATTACTAGTAAATATAGCAGTTAGCATTTCTTGATAATAAAATGTTTTTTTCATAGAAATTGTATCTATGTCACCGTAACCAGATGGAATTCCATTTTTAGATATAATTGTAGGATGATAATATAGCAAAACACCCTTAATTTTATCTTCTGATAAAATATTTTTGTTAGCATCAAGAGGTATAACTACTAAACCTGAAAGTACTTGATTTGGAGTTTTATGGGTAACTATAGAATAAGGATTAAAACCAGGTGAGTTATATTTAAACATTAATAACTTAGCAGATGATACCCCAGAATTAGCGGCACTAGCTGATGCAAATGACAATAGTTGATGAATATTATTATTAATCCCATATATTTTATTAGACATAATTTCATGAATATTTTGCATACAATTTCTGCTTCCTTTTTCAAAATCAGTTAAGGTATTACAAACTACTATATTCTCAAAATCTTCATCAAATTTATTTATATCTATAACCCCATCGTTATCCATATTCATGTTTTGTAAAAATGAGTTAGTCGGAACAGTGCTACTATCTAACAAATTGCCATAAGGATCATTTGCAACTAATCCAATAGATAAATTAGAAATAAAAACTAAAATAAATATATGCACAACAAATTTTATTAACATAAAATCCTTTCATAAAAAAAATATAAATTAATAAATTTATAACAATATTTTTTTAAAAACTAAAAGTTTTTATTTAAATACATAGTCTATTGGAATTAAAAAATAAATTATATTTTAACTTTCATCACTAATATATTTTTTCTTACCCATAATTATTACAAAAAACATTGGAATAAATAACGTTGAAATAAAAGTTGAACCGATCATACCGCCTAAAATACCAGTGCCAACAGAATGCTGGGCATTTGAATTAGCACCAGTTGAAAAAACTAAAGGAATAGTCCCTAAAATGAAAGCAAGAGATGTCATTATAATTGGTCTAAATCTTTGTTTAGCCGCTAACAATGTAGCATCAATAATTGAAACACCAATTTTCCAGTGCTCTAAAGAAAACTCCACAATTAAGATGGCGTTTTTTGCAGATAATCCCAATAAAGTAATCAAGCTAATTTGAAAATACAAATCATTGCTTAAGGATCTCAGATAGAGACTTATGCCAGCCCCAAACAAGGCAAAAGGGATTGCCAATAAAACTACTAAAGGTAATCTCCACATCTCAAATTGAGCAGATAAAACCAAAAAAATAACAATCATGGCAAATATAAAAGCTAAAGATGAGAGTTTATTTGTATTTTGTTGTAAATAACTAACACCATACCAAACATAACTATACTCTTTAGGTATTATCTTATCCACTAAATCCTTTATAATTGCGATAGTATCATTTATTGTAGTATTCTTATTTGGTTCAACAATAATTTTAGACGCTAAGAAATTATTAACTCTTTCTATTACATCTGGTTGGGTTGTAAACTTTGTATTTACTACAGAGTTTACTGGAACCATATTATTATTAGAACTTCTAACCCATAAGTTATCTAACATAAACGGTGTTTTTCTATACATATAATCACTTTGCAATGTAACCCAATATAAATCCCCTATTTTATAGAAATAATTTATTAAATCTGGACCATAATTGGCACTTAATACCTTATAGATATCTTGAATTTGAAGATTATATAATTTAGCTTTTTCAGTATCTACCATAACCTCATAGGCTTGATTATTTGGATTGAAAGTATAATAACTATTTTTAATAGCTGAATTTTTATTCAATTCTTTAGTAATTAATTTAGAATATTGATCTAATTTAAAATAGTCTCCATTTACGATATCTTGCAAATAAAATTCTACCCCATTAGAACTACCCAAACCATCAATTGGCGGTACATTATATGAAATTAGTTTAGCATTCTTAAAGTTTTTACTATAGTTATTTACATTATCTATCGCCTCATTTACATCCATAAGTTTTCGTTTATCCCAGTCAATTAAACTTGTAATATTTGTACTTACATTTCCTTTAATTGAATTTCCATGCAATTGATCTAAACCGATAATACTATTAGTATTTTCAATATAATCTATTCCTAATAAGTATTTACTGAATTCATCAGTAACCTTCTCTGTATTTAAAATTGAAGAATTATTTGGTAAAGTCACTTGGGTTACAAAAAAGCCTTTATCTTCATTAGGTATAAAACCAACAGGGAGTTTATAAAATATCAAGCAAGTTACTAATAATAAAAGAATATAAAGAAATAAAAACCAATTTCTTTTATTTATAATACATTTAACCACTATAAGATAATAATCTGTTAATTTTTCAAAAAATGAATTAAAGTATAAAAATAATTTATTATTTGCTACTTTAGATTTGTCATCTTTAAGGAAAATTGCACATAAGGCCGGAGTTAGAGTTAGAGCCACAACACCTGATAAAATAACTGATATTGAAATAGTGATGGCAAATTGTCGATATAAAATACCAGTCAAACCACCTAAAAAAGTAGATGGAATAAAAGCACAGAATAGAACTAGAATAATAGCAATAAGTGCACTAGCAACCTCATTCATCGTTTTAATACTAGCTTTCTTTGCACTTAATTTCTCTTGTACCATAATCCGTTCAACATTTTCTATGACAACTATAGAGTCATCAACTACTATCCCGATAGATAATATTAATCCAAACAAAGTAAGGTTATTTATAGTAAAGTTAGTGAGATACATTCCTGCAAATGTGCCAATTATAGCAACGGGTATAGTTATCAAAGGTATTAAAGTGGCACGAGGTTTTTGTAAAAATAAAAATATTACCAATATTACTAATATGCACGAATCTCTGAAAGTATCTGCTACATTAGACAAAGCCTTTTTAATAAACTTAGTATTATCGTACGCAACTTTATATGAAATACCTTCAGGAAATCTTGAAGCCAAATCATCCATCTTATTAATTATTTCATTATGTACCTGTATTTGATTGGCTTCTGAATTTAAAAATATTTGTAAGCCTACAGTAGGTGTTGTATTCAATTTATTAATTGTGTCATAATTTAGAGCTCCTAATTCAATCCGAGCAACATCTTTTAATTTAATAAATTGGATGCCATTATTTCTAATTACAATGTTTTCAAATTGAACAGGATTAGAAAAATAATTTTGTCCAATTAAATTAATGACAAGTACTGCCTTACCTTCTGTAGGTGGGGCACCAGTTTGTCCAGATGCAACTTGAATATTTTGATCAGTAATTGCTGACTCTATATCATTGACAGTAACACCTAATTTTTGCATTATATCTGGCTTCATCCATATCCTCATAGAATATGCTCTAGCACCAACAACTTGTATGTCCCCTACCCCTTTAATTCTTAACAATTCTGAATTAATATTTCTAAATGTATAGTTACTTAAATAACCCATATCAACTTTACCATTACTTTGAATTGATAAATTCATTAAAGAGTTTTGAGAACTTTTTCTCATAGTTACTCCCAAGTTTTGAACTATTGAGGGTAAAATTGGCAATGAGGTATTTAATCTATTTAAAACATCTCCCGTAACAGAATTTAAATCAGTACCAGTACTAAAAGTTATGACAAGATTGTAATCACCATTACTAGACATAACGGAATTCATATAAATCATATGATTGGCACCATTAATTTGATCTTCAATGGGTGAGGCAACGGTTTTTTGTAGTACAACTGAATTTGCTCCAGGATAATGAGCACTTATTGTTATTGTAGGTGGTGTAATATCTGGATATTCTTCAAGAGGCAAAGAAAACAATGCAACTATTCCACATAAAACAATTATAATTGAAATAACAGAGGAGAAAACAGGATTATTTATAAAAAATTTGAACATTGAGTTTAACTTTCTTCTTATCTAAGTAAATAAATAATAATATTATAAATATATGAATTAATCATTATCGGAAGTGTTTTTTTTATAATTATTCATAACTAAAACAAAAAATGCTGGAGTTAATAAAGTCGCAAAGATTACGGAACCCAACACTCCACCAATAATACCATATCCAACAGAATGTTGAGCATTGGCTCCAGCGCCATTTGCAAAAACTAAAGGCATTGTCCCAACTATAAAAACAAATGATGTCATTAAAATTGGTCTGAATCTTACTTTTAAAGCGTAAATAGCACTATCTACAATATCATTTCCAGCGTTAAAGTGTTGTAGTGCAAATTCAACCAGTAGAATAATATTTTTTGCAGACAAACCAAGTAAAGCCAAGAGACTTATTTGAAAATATAAATCATTTGGTTGCATACTAATTAACAGTACTACAAATGCACCAAATAAGGCAATAGGAAATCCCATTAATACAACTAAAGGTAGTCTCCACATTTCATATAAAGCACATAAAACTAAATACACCATTATAATCGAAAATATTAAACCTAATGCTGAGGATGATTGATTATGTTTCAGCTGATAACTAGTTCCAATATAATCAAAACTATAAGAAGAGTCAATTTTTGCTAATTCCTTTTCGACAATAACCAACATCTCACCTAAAGTTTTTCCAGGGCTTGGAATAACTGTAATCTTCGAACCAAGATAACCGTTAAATTTTTGTAGAACATTTGGGCCACGTTTTTGAACAACATCTACCACTGCGTTTATTGGAACTAAATTATTATTATTACCTCGTATATAAATATTCCTTAAATTATTTATATCTTTTCTATAATTATAGTCGGCCTGCATTATTACCCATATTAAATCTTGCATATTATAAGCAAAATTAACATTATTATTACTATATATAGTTTGTATAGTACTATATAAATTTTTAAGATTTACCCCATATAATAAAGCCCTATTGACATCTGGAATTATTGCAGTTTGTGGGTTATTAGTATCTAGTGTTTGAAATGCTGTGGTTATTTGTTTATATTTTTTCAAATTTGAAATGAGTTTATCCGCAGTATTTTTTAATTGTGAAGGATCTCCGTTTAATCGATCTTCAAGAATAAATTCAAAGCCACCAGTTACATTCATACCTCTTATAGGAGGTTGATTAAATGCTTTTAATAAAACGCCTTTATTTTTTTGAGCATTTACATTTAATTGAGTAACAATATTATCAGAATTAAACTTTTTAGATTTTCTCTGACTCCAATCCTTTAAGGAAATAAAAAAGGAGGCTGCATAAGTTTTAAGATTTCCAGTATCTAAGAAATCGAAACCCGCTACACTTATTACTGATACAACTGCTGGATTTTTAGTAACATCTGAAATAAATGAATTTAATTTACTAGATGTTTGTTCAAGTGAATTCGATGAAGGTAAATTCATTGAAGCAAATATTAAGCCTTGATCTTCATTAGGAATAAAGCCTAAAGGGGTTAGTTTAAACAATAGGATAGTTAATAAAATTATTCCTAACCAAATTAACAAAGTAATTTTTTTATGAAAAATTAACCATTTAGCAATATATACATATTTTTTAATAATCCAATCTAATAATGAACTAGTTCGATGTGATTGGGTATTTTTAGAATTTTTCATTACTAACCAATATATTGCTGGAGTAAATGTTACGGCACAAATACCAGAAATAATAACTGAACAAGCAATAGTAAATGCAAACTGACGTAGGATTACACCATATAGCCCCTTAAGTGCCATAGCTGGAATAAATACTACACTTAAAACTAAAACAATTGCAAACACAGCACTATAAAGTTCTTTTAGTGCCATAGATATAATTTGGCTTAAAGGTAAATTTTTATTCTCATGTTTTAACCGTTCAATATTTTCTATTACAACAATTGAATCATCAACAACTATTCCTGTAGCTAAAATCAAACCAAACAATGATAGCGTATTAAGACTAAAGCCAATAATATATAGAAAAGATAAAGAACCAATTATAGATATTGGGATGGTAAAAACAGCTATTAAACTCGCCTTCCAATTTCTTAAGAAAATTAAAATAACCAAAGCTACACAAAAAAATGCCATTATTAATGTATCTTTGACATTATTTACTGAAGCCTTGACAAATCTTGAATTATCAATAAAGATATTATATTTTAATCCAGCAGGAAATCTCTTAGAGTCCTCATTAAGACGATCTAAAATTCTTTTTTGTGCTTGAATTTCATTAGCACCGGGTGTTAAAAAAATTTGCATCACAGTACATGGATAACTTTTAAAATGATTCGACTCACCATCTCTAAAATTTATTTTAGCGAGGGTGCTATAATCATTTGCACCTAACTCTACCCTTGCAACATCCTTTAATCTTAAAATCTGAATGCCATTATTTTTTAAAACTATATTAGCGAATTCATCTTTGTTGGTAAACATAGTATTACCAGTAATATTAATTACTTTTAATTTATTATCAAAATATTCAGGAGTGCCATTTGATCTTCCAACAAAATTTTCTACATTTTGATCCTTTATAGCAAGTTCAATGTCATTTACAGTGATTCCAAACCTTTCCATTTTATTAGGATTTAACCATATTCTCATCGCATATGATCCAGAACCAAAAACCGAAATACTACCAACATCTGGTAATAACAATAAATCATTTTTTACAGTTCTCGCTAGATAATTACTAACATACTTAGGGTCAATATATGGATCTGAGTAAAATGTTGCTAGAAGAAGCATATCTGGAGAGGTAACCCTCGCAGATACCCCTAATTTTTGAACTATACTGGGAAGTAAAGGCATTGCAGAATATAATCTATTTAGAACATCATTTATAGTGTAATTTAAATCCGTCCCTATATCAAATGTCAATACGATATTAGTTGCACCACTTGAATTGGTATTAGTGCCCATGTAAGTTAAACCACTTACACCGTTCATTTGATTTTCAATTTGAGATGCAACAACTTTAGCTGAAGTTTC
>CANGJN010000018.1 GCA_947454215.1 Neisseriaceae bacterium
AATATACCGGATTTTTTGAAGATAGATTGTAATAATGTAAATTATAATGTAAATGATTTTTTACAGTGTAATTTCAAAGAAAATTGTTTAACAAATTTTGAAAATGGCAGTGCTTTTATTTTGTTTATAAATATAAAAATAAATAATCAACATACTAATTTTATTTCAGATAGTGGTATCTTAATATTGTATTTGCAAGTTAGTAAATTTAATGATGGATATAAAATTGATATTATTAATTGGTTAAACTGGATTGACTATCTTACTGCCTCTTTAGAATCAAGTTATCAGTTTATGAAAGATTTTAATAATAATATTGATAAGAAATCTTTTAAATCTATCTCTGATGCTGTATGTTATAAGGCATTTTTCCCTTTGATTTCATATGTTCCTAAAAAATATTTGTTAGGAATTTCCCAAGTTTCCATTTATGAAATAATGAGAGTGTTTATTAAACAAAGAGATCCTTTGCAAAAATTTAATAAAGATTTTGCTAGAAATGTTTATAGTAGGATTAGAACTAATATGAGGAAAACATATAAATTAGAGTACTATGAACCTATAGATATAATAAAAAATAAAGATTTATTGAACATCTCTCATAATGAAAATATTTATATCCGAGATACTTTATTAGAAAAAAATTTAATTTTTAATACAGAACAAGATAAGTTGCTTGATTTTTTTTTCAATCAAGTGAATTAATATGTTGTACTTGTCCTTTTTAAAGATTTTAAATCTAATTATAATAGTATCTTGTACTCAGCAAATAGACGATATGATTAACATCTAATTTGTGAAATCTAGCGTACATGTTTTTTAAAGTTAGGGCATGGTGTTATAAAAGAAACAAATACATCCTTACTAAAGACAAATTACGTCGAATATACATATTGTTTTTGTAATAGGTGCAACAAAATTTTTAACTAGCGAATGAGACTGAAAATTTAAAAAAATATCGAGGTGAAAATTATAATTCTATTATCTATTAATTTAAACTAATTGTTGTAACGATTTCGTAGTAAATTTAAAGAATTTGAATTTATTGTTGTCTAATTATATTAATAAAATCTTTGATGAAATAACAAAATCTCTTCACCTATTATTGCAAAATATTTCTAATTTTTGCAAAGTATTTTAATTTAAATCAAATTGAAACGCTGTACAATAAAATTTGGCGATCACTATGGTTGATATAACTATGATGCAATTTTAAAATTAATTTGCAAAACTAAATATTGTAAGTTAAAATAATGTATGTATGTTAAAATAATAGAGTGAGAATAAATTAAGAAAAAATTATTAGCTTTATTAATAGGAGTTGATTATCCTTGCTAATAAAATATTATATATTCCTGAACATTCTATAAAGTCTTCCTAACTAGTGCGGTCCGATCTAATTTTTTAAAAAATTCTTAAAATATATCAAGATGGTATAAAGTTGAATCTTAAAAAGCCTAGTAATAATTATAGGAGATTGATATGCATATAAATTTAGATGAAAATAAGATCTATGGCATTTTATTAGTAAAACAAATAGAAGAATGTCAGCAAATTTTAAGTATCTGGATCAAGAGTTTATTGTTTATACCCACTATATAATTTAGTACAACTAGTTAACCTAGACTTTGGCCATTTTTTTAAAATTTAATTTTCCATAAGCATTTATAAGGCATGTTTAGTTTAGAATATTAATTTTTATAAAACAAATTAATAAGGCTTAAGTGCAATAAGTAATTATTTTTAAGGTATTTTTATGTATGTTTTAGTTACTGGTGGTATTGGTTATATTGGATCTCATATAGTTTTAGAATTAATGAAACTTGATATTAAGGTTATTATTATTGATAACTTAAGTAATTCTTCTATAAAAGTATTAGATAGAATAATTATAATAAGCAATAAGATCCCTTTATTTTTTAATATAGACATCAATGATGAAAATAAATTAGATTGGTTATTTCTAAATTATAAAATATCAACTGTTATACATTTAGCTGGTTTTAAATCTGTAGGAGATTCAGTAAAAAATCCAATAAATTATTATCATAATAATATCGGAGGAACAATCACTTTACTTACCGTAATGAAAAAATATAATGTTTATGATATTATATTTAGTTCATCAGCGACTGTTTATGGAGTAACTAAATTAATGCCCATTTCTGAAAAATGTGCTTTAAATCCAATAAATCCATATGGTAAGACAAAGTTGTATATAGAAAATTTATTGCTAGATATTTTTAAATCAAATATCCAATGGAATGTGATTATTTTAAGATATTTTAATCCAGTTGGTGCTCATAAATCAGGATTAATAGGAGATAACCCTTCTCTTATACCAAATAATCTTATGCCTTATATAACTCAAGTTGCAGTTAAAAAATTAGAAAAACTTTTTATTTATGGAAAAGATTATAATACCAAAGATGGAACAGGAATTAGAGATTATATTCATGTGGTTGATTTAGCAGTAGGGCATGTAAAAGCTTTATTTTATATGCAGAATAAACATATCTGTGAAATATTTAACTTAGGTACAGGTATAGGATATTCTGTTTTAGAATTGGTTAAAACTTTTGAAGCAGTATCAGGGGTAAAAATTAATTTTACGTTTGTAGATAGGAGAGCAGGGGATTTGGATATTATTTACGCTGATTCTAGTTTAGCAAGAGAAAAGTTAGAATTTCATCCACAATTTAATTTAGATGACATGTGTACCGATAGTTGGATATTTCAAAAAAATAATCCTGATGGGTATTTGTAAAATAATATTGCATTTTATAAATAAACTTTGCTGGTAAAATATTCTATAAATTATGTTTGAAAGATAGTTATTAACTACCTGTTATACTTTCTTTTAATGAATTAGAAATTTTATTATCTAATAATTATATTTTTTAAATTTTTTTAGTAACCATATAATAAATCTATAAACATTAAATGGTAAACATATTAAGTTTATTTAAATATAAGTATTACTGTATAGCTATTATATTTAATTTTTTTAAAAAATTTATAACACTTAAGTCTGCAATAATTTGCTTTATTTTTGATATGAAATCAACTATGCTCTAATTTTATTTTTAAGTTTAAGTATAGATATTTTAACTCAAGTAAATGCACTACATACATTTAACAATAAAACTTATGAGTTATTGTAAATAATGAAGTTCCTGTTAATATAATAAATCGAATTAAAACTGATTTAAAACTTTGCAATTTACCTACTTTGTATTTGGATACAATATTTTACTACATCTAAGAAATTCATGTGGGTTTTTATTTTACCGCTACTTTGGAGGAAATACTTTATATTAAACACCTATAATTGTTAATACGATAGATATTAACATTAAATTAGTGTTGTATCCGATTTTTTTAAGATCCAATTGTACATAATCTTGATATATTCTAATAATTTTTTTGAAAAAATTAAATGGAACCTTTATGGATTATGATGTGGTTTATAAATTAATTAAAAATAAAGGAGTTATAATGGATAGCTTGTTGTTTTTTTTATCATTTTTTTTATTCGTTAATAAAGGTATGTCTTTAAATAACGATCAAATTAAACCAGCAATAAGTGGTATTGTTCTTATGGGAAATACTAAGTTTAATATTCACACTAATATTCTACCTAATAATATCGAAGATTATATTAAGGTGAAGAGCATTTGGGATGGTTTAGATGGTGTTGTTATAAATGTTACATGGAGTCAATTAGAACCAGAAGAGGGGCAATATGATTTTACAGAAATACAAAAATCAATTAATTTTATTAAACTTCACAATAAATCATACCCTAATAAATTGTGGTATGCAAAATTAAGAGTATGGTATGGTAATACAGCACCATCATGGTATATTGATGGAAAAAATTATTTTTTAATATCTAGAGTAATTAGTTTTAAAAACCCTTACCTCTCAAATTCAATAGAATTAAAATATTGGTCTAGTGATTTTATTCAAAAAGCAGCATTACTTAACAATGCTTTAGCTAGTGCTTATGATAATAATGATATTATTCGAGATGTTTCAATGACTGCTTGCTCATCACTAACTGATGAACCATTTATTAGTCCTGATAATATTAGTTCAATAACATCAGAAATAAATGAAGGTTATACAAATGAACAATACTTCTCATGTCTATACAATATAGCATTGATTTATAGCGGGTGGCACTCTACTGTGTTAGATTATAGTATTAATTCATTTCGTTATATTCAACCTAATTTTAGCATTGTTAAAGATATATTATCTTCTTTTTCAATTATTAATCATATTTTAAGTTTAGGATTACCAAATATTAGATTTGACAATCATGATTTAAAAAGACCATTAAATTCTAGTATTATAAAAATATTAAAATATGAAAACCAATATGTTCCACTTGGTGGTACAATGCAGATGCAAGGCCCTACTTTTGATCCAAGTGTAGCTATACCGATTGCATTATCTTTTGGAATCTCTTGTGTAGAACTATGGGATAAACAAATAATCAATAATAGTGTAACTCAGATGATAGATTGGTCAAATGAATTATCAAAAAATAAAGTATGATTATGTAAGTATAAGTATTTATTAATAATATAAAATAATACATTATCAAATTGTTAGTTGTTATAGTTAAATTTTAAAGATATAAAGAATATGCAAAAAAAAAATATGCTATTAATTGACGGATCTTCATTTATTTTCAGAGCATTTTATGCTTTACCACATTTAAAAACATCTTATGGGTTTCCGACCGGTGCAATTAGGGGAACCTTTAATATGATAAATAATTTACAAAAAAAATATAATTTTCAGCATTGTGTTTGTGTTTTTGACTCTAAAGGAAAAACCTGCCGTCATGAAATTTTTCCAGATTATAAAGCTAATAGACGAAGTGTTCCTGAAGAATTATCTCTTCAATTTGATTCAATATATAGTATTATTAAGGCAATGGGTATACCCGTAATTAGTAAATTAGGTATTGAGGCAGATGATATTATTGGAACAATTGCATTAAATAGTAAAAAAAAAGATTTTAAAGTAATAATTGCTACTGGAGATAAAGATTTTGCTCAATTAGTAGATGAGGATATTGTTATTATAAACACTATGTTAGATGAGATGCTAGATATTGAAGGGGTAAATAAAAAATTTGGAGTTTATCCATCTCAAATTGTTGATTATTTAACATTAGTAGGAGATAAGGCAGATAACATTCCTGGAGTTTATGGTTGTGGTGAAAAAACTGCCTCAAAATGGTTGAAGGAGTTTAAAAACATAGAAAACTTATTGACCAATGTCGAACAATTAAAAGGTGTTATTGCTGAAAATCTTAAAAAATCCTTAGATTGGATACATTTGTCTAAACAACTTGTAACTATAAATACTAAAATTAAATTAGATGAATTAGATTTAAATGATACAGATAATTTTATTTGTTCTCCACAAAATAATAAACAGTTAGTAGATTACTTTAAAAAATTTGAGTTTAATTCTTTACTTTCTAAATTAGATAATGTTAATATTCATCAAGAAGACTTGCTCACAGATACTAAAGAATATGAATACGTAAAAATTATTGATCTTAATCATTTTAAAGATTTTATTTCCTATGTTCAAGAGTTAAAAGAAACTATTTCAATTGTATTTATTTTAAATGAATATATCAGGATAGATTCATTTAAAATTTTAGCTATTGGCATCAAGGATCAGGTTTTTATATTTGAGGAGATCGATTTAATAATGATTTCAGATTATGATAATTTGATAGATCAATTGAAAAGGTTACTACTAAGTGATAATCCCAAAATATTGCTTAACTTTAAAGAAACTCTTAAAATATTAGATCGGTTTAATTTAGATATATCCAATGTAGTAGGAGATTTAATTTTATCTCATTATATAAAAAATTCTAAATTCAATCACTCTCTTTCCTCAATTTACAATGAATATTTAAATTTAACTATTATTGATATCCCAGATTTATTTACATATAATAAAAATAGTCAATGGGTTAAAAGTAATAAGAATCAAATTATTCAGAATACATTAATAATTATTCAAAACATTATAAAAATTGAAAAATTAATTACTGACTCACTTACATCAAATGAATTGAAAATATATAGAGAATTAGAATTGCCTCTTTCTAGGGTATTATTTGATATCGAAAAAACTGGTTTTAAAATAAATAAAATAGAATTTAAGGAATTACAGATAGAATTAGAATTATTGCTTAAAAGTATAGAAGATAAAATATTTGGTCTGACTAAATTTTTATTTAATATTAATTCTCCGAAACAATTACAGAGTGTATTATTTGATGATTTAAAACTACCTACTGCTAGTATTAAAAAAAATAAAAATGGGTTCTCTACCGATGAGGATTCATTGTTAATTTTAAAAAATCAAGGGTTTCTAATTGCAGAATATTTATTAGAATACCGTAACCTAAATAAATTGTTAAATACTTATATTACTAAAATACCATTATTAGCTGATAGTGATAGTAGAGTTCACACTACATTTGAACAAACAGTTGTTGCTAGTGGTAGACTATCATCCAAAGATCCAAATTTACAAAATATACCGATTAAAAATGCATTATCTAGAAGAATTAGACAATGTTTTATTGCTAAAAGTGGACATAAATTAGTAGCATTAGATTATTCACAGATTGAACTTCGAATTTTAGCACATTATTCTAAAGATCAAAATCTCATACAAGCATTTAATAACGGATTAGATATACATTTATTAACTGCAAGTAGTATTTTTAGTAAAGAAATTAGTGAGATAAGTGATCAAGAAAGACAATTTGCTAAAATGATAAATTTTTCAATAATCTATGGTAAAACAGTTTTTGGATTGTCTCAAGAATTAAGCATAGATCGAACAACTGCAAAGAAATATATAGATTCATATTTTGCAAACTATCCTAAAATCCAATTGTATTTTGATAATATAAAAGATTCTGCCCATTCAAACAAATTTGTAGAAACTATTTTGGGAAGAAGAGTTTATTTGGACAGTATTGATTCTAAAAATAGGTTTATTAGAGAAATGGAGGAGAGAGTAGCTATTAATTCACCAATGCAAGGAACATCTGCTGATATTATTAAAGTTGCAATGGTAAATATTTATGAATACTTAAATAAAAATAACTTTAAAACAAAAATTGTTTTACAGGTTCATGATGAACTTATATTTGAGTCGCCTAATGAAGAAGTTGAATTAATTTTACCTGAGATTATAAATATAATGGAAAACTCAATAAAATTGATTGTGCAAATGAAGGTAAATTTTAAAATAGGGGAGAATTGGAGTGAAATATAGTTTGGCAGTTTTTGGCAACCCGATAGAACACAGTTTATCGCCACTGGTTTTTTCATATTTTGCCAAACAGTTTAATATAAATTTAACTTATGAAAAAATATTAGCACAAAATACGGAAGATTTTAATCATAAAGTGACTGAATTTTTTAATAATAATGGATTGTCAATAAATATTACTAGTCCGTTTAAAATTAATGCCTTTGATTTTTCAGAACATAAAACTATAAGGGCTAAGTTTTGTAAAGCATCAAATTTTATATATAAAAATAATAGTGATAATTTAATTGTTGATACTACTGATGGGTTAGGATTAGTAAAAGATTTAGAGATAAATTTAAAATACTGTTTTAATAATAAAAGGGTTTTAATAATTGGAAGCGGGGCAGTGGTCCATTCAATATTATTAGATATTATTGTTAAAAATCCAAATAAAATCAATGTATTAGCTAGAGATAAAAATAAATTAAATATTATTATTAATAAGTTTTTTATTGATACTTTTAATGAGAGTGATGAATACGATTTAATAATTAATACCACACCAAATAATGAAGATAATGCTATGTTTGATAAAATAAAATTACTAACAAATGAGACATTAAGTTATGATTTATCTTATTCAAAAAATAGTTTATTTTTGAAAAAAATGTATAAATTAAACAAAAATATTCAATGTGCAAATGGAATTGGTATGTTGGTAGAGCAAGCCGCAGTTTGCTTTAAAACTTTATTTAATCTTGATCCTGATACCAAAAGAGTTATTGAGATTTTAAAAAGTATTTGATGTTAAAATATGAGATCAGCAAAATGTACATTTTGAATAATATTCCAATTTGTTTAATTAAACTATACCCAAGTTCACATGTTTTTAAAAAAACACAAGTAATACAGTAGCTTATTTTTTAAAAAATGCAAATTCGGGTACTACATCTTTTGAC
>CANGJN010000019.1 GCA_947454215.1 Neisseriaceae bacterium
AAAATAGATTTTAATCACTAAATAATTTAAATAAAGCTATAAATACTGCATTATAAAAATTTATAAAATTTAGTCAATTCTGATTTTTTACAATCAAAACAGGATTGTTAATATTGCTGAGTAGTAACAAATTTTTTAAATATAATTAAATATTGATATGTAAAATAGTTATAAGAAAAAAGATAAGTAATAAAAACCAATTATGTTTAATTATAGCGTTAAATAATTTGATGTTTGATAGTTAGATTTTTTTATAACGATAATTATATTCAATCATAAAATAATATCAAGTTATTCATATCTAATAATTATGGTGTAAAATAAAGGGTTGATTGTTCAGTATAAATAATTTTTAAATTCAATTATAAAACTAAGTAACAAAATAATTATTGCTAATAAAAAAATGTAAAATTTTAAAAAGAGGTAAAAAAATGTTTTTTAATAATAAAAAAAATGATCATATTATTAGCGCGACAGAAGCCGCGCTAATTAAGCGCGCAAATGATCTTACCAAATTGGTAAGGTTGAATCAAGAGTTATTAAGTTCTGAACTTAATAACAACCAAAAATTAACTTAAAAAAGACAATTAGTAGGAACAGAACTTTTAATAATTGGAAATGATATAATAGGTGTGGTATGTTAAAAATATTTAAGTTATTCTTCTTTTTATTCTTCTTTTATAATTTTGCAATTGGAGGAATGGGTCAATCAAGATTACATGATTATGATAGACAAAAAGCAAAATTTATTAAATATGCATTAGCTGATTTGTCGCATAACAATACCGAAGAATCTTCTGCAAAATTTAAAACAGATGTTTTTTCTAAACATAGAGGTATTTTACATTGTTCAGATTTTTTTAAAAGTAACTTATATAAAATTAACTCAATTAATGGTAAAGTTCCATCATATGTATTGTTTACCAATGTTAATGAAGTTCAAAAGGATGATGGTCAATTTACTCAGAGTGTTGATAGTTTTATGTCATCTGGGTTATATGAAAATACTATTAATAAAGAAAAATTTGATAACATCATAGATTTAATAAATGCACAAGAACCAGAGCCTATAGAATCTATATTGAAGAAAAAATATCCTGAAATTGAGTCTCATTATCGTTTCATGTTAAGTAACAATAAGTTTTTTGAATTAATGCGTAAAGCTGGTGCTTATAGTTCAGTAGATTCTGCACTTGAATTTAGTCAGGCACAAAAACAAAATAGTGCATTAACTACAATATTTACAGATACTTATTCATTTATTGTTTATGAAAAAGAATTTTATAATTTATTTGCTTGTGAAGAATTTGATGATAAAATGGAATATTTTAACGTTGTTTTATGGGGTTATCACTTAAATGAGGAAAAAATTCCTACTTATACCCCATTCTTTATTGTTAGTACTCCAAGTATTGAGGGAGATGTTAATAATAACATATTTATAACAACCGATCGTGATTTTTTTCTGAATTATAAGTATTGGCTTAGATTAAAAGATGTATTATTTTTTTCGTCATTCATGGGTTTATCGCATTTAGTCACTTATGGCGTTACCAATGCACCATATTCTTCTACCTACGAAACTGAGGTTATGATGAATGCTGTGTTAAAATATAAAGATAATGGTAGTAATGAACAAAAGAATAAATTAATAAATTACGTAACTAAAAATAAAACTAGTTTTAAAATTGGTTTAAAGGAAGAATTATCATTAAATAATGACCTTGGTGGTGCGTCAGTAATGGCAGTAGATTCCAGTAAAGATAAAATTACGGAGATAGCATATAAGCCTTCTTTTGTAAATGAAATTAAATGTGCAGATTTTAAAACTAATGTTTTATATTCATTCAAAAGGAATTCTAAAAAAGGGAGTAATTATATTTTCTTTACTCAAGCATTAGAAAATAATGATCTTAAACATATTAGTCAAGATGCATGGCAAACATATTATGGAATGTATAAATATTATACCTATTTTGAAGAAGATTTATCAGAAGGTTCTAACTCCTATTCTGTATTAAAATTATCATCACAAGAATTTTTAACTAAAAATAATTTAAAGAATGGAGTTTATAGTACAAAAGACGGATTTTATTATCAGGTTATAGGTAAAAAGAAAAACCAATTGTACTTAAAAAGTACGTTATATAAAGTTGATCTTTCTCACGAAGTAATGAAAGACAGTATATATGAAACCTATTTTGATGGATATCTTACTTCCTATCGTCTAAAAACTGAAAACCCCAAATTTTTAAATATTGAAAAATTAAATCAATTAGAATCATTCCCAATACAAAAATTTAATCATGATGGTAAACTAATGTTTGATTTAGTTGTAAAAAATGCTATGAGAGTTTCTGATATTTATCTGGGTTCTAAAGTCGGATTTGATCTCTTTTATCACACTTATTCTTTTATTAGATTTTATGGTGTTAATTATAACTTGGCTTCCTGTAATGAACTTGAAAATAATCAAAAATTAGTTTTATGGGGTTATCAGATAAAAGATGGGTATTTTGAATATAAACCATTTTATATAGAGTTGGAAAGTCAAGAAGATGGATTAAATAAGTTAAAATTAGAAGATGAATTTGGTGTTAAAAAAGAAGATACCACTGTAAATCCTAATGTTATATTTAAATCTAAATTTGTTATGAAAAGATGATAGAATAGAGTTTAAGTATTTATTATAAAAGAGAGTATTTCTATATTAAAGTGTTAAAATTAAGAAAAATTTAGTTTTTTTAACAATTTAATTTTTATACATGCCTTATTTGTTTTTTTAAGAGCATTAAAATGTTTATAAGAGTAATTTGTTTCATGTTAATGATGTTGATTATTTCAAACTGTGGTTATAAGGGACCTTTAATATATAAGGATCAGAAAACAAAGCAAAGTAATTAAGTATAAAGTGGAGTTAAAATGAAGACTATTGATATAGTATTTCCTAATATTGGAAATAATCAAAAAACTTTAGTTTCCTCGGTATATATTAAAGTAGGAGATGATGTTAAAATAGATGATAGTTTAATTACGATAGAAGCAGGTAATTCATCGATGAATATACCTTCAATTATTCAAGGTAAGATATTAGATATATTGGTTAAACCAGGAGATACTATAAATCGAGGTGATTTAATCGCAAGAGTGGATTCGGATTCGGTTGATATAACAAGCAATCAAGATGAAATTAATTTTAGTGTAGATGTTGTTGTTCTTGGTTCTGGTCCTGGTGGATATACTGCGGCATTTAGATCTTCTGACTTAGGGTTAACAGTAATCTTAATTGAAAAATTTGATTCTATTGGAGGCGTTTGTTTAAATGTTGGGTGTATACCATCCAAAACTTTATTACATGCTACTAAAGTTATAAATGATGTTAAAGAAATTGAATCTTTTGGAATTAAATATTCTGAACCTCAGATAGATTTATGTAAATTAAATAATTTTAAAAATCAAGTTATATCTAAATTAAGTAGTGGTTTAGAGAGTTTAGCGAGCCAGAGAAAGGTTCATATTGTCAAAGGATTTGCAACCTTTATAAGTTCTAATTTAATACAAGTGATTACTAAAGATAATAAAAAATTAAAAATTCAATATAAGAATGTAATTATAGCAACAGGTTCTCGCCCTAATAACATTCTTGATAATCTCAAATATGACGATAGGATTGTTAATTCAACAGGCATTCTAAATATAAAAGATATTCCTAAAGATTTGTTAATAATCGGAGCAGGTATTATAGGATTAGAAATGGCAGAAGTTTATTCTACTTTGGGTAGTAATGTAACTATAGTTGAAGCATCTGATAGAATTCTTCCAGGATTAGATGCTGATGTAGTTAAAGTATTAGAGCAAAGGCTTAAATTTAAAATCAAGACAATATTGACAAAAACAAAATGCTTAAATATTGAGAATTTGGAAGACGGTGTTTATGTTAAATTAGATACACAGGATAACTTATATAGATTCGATAAAATTCTAGTAGCTACAGGAAGAACACCAAATTCTGATAAATTAGATTTACATAATATAGGAGTTGAAATTGACAATAAAGGATTTATTCCAATAGATAAAAATTGTCGAACTAATGTTGCTAATGTCTATGCTATTGGTGATGTGGTAGGGAATCCTATGTTAGCTCATAAAGCAACTCATCAAGGGAAGATTGCTGCTGAAAATTGTGCTAATTTAAGCTCTTTTTTTGATAAAAAAGTTATTCCATTTGTTTCTTATACTGATCCAGAAGTAGCATGGGTTGGTTTAAATGAAACAGAGGCCAGAAGACAAAATATTGCCGTAAATATTGGTAAATTTCCATGGGTGGCTTTAGGTAGAGCTATAGGTAGTGGTAGAGATGAAGGCTTTACTAAGATAATAGCAGATAAAAATACTAATAAAATACTTGGTGCTGAGATTATAGGGATTAATGCTGGAGAATTAATATCAGAAATAACTTTGGCTATTGAAATGGGTGCTAACGTAGAGGATATATCTTTGACTGTTCACCCTCACCCTACACTTTCAGAGTCAATTGGGTTAAGTTGTGAAATAATAGATGGAAGTATAACTGATTTATATATAAAAAGATAATCAATTAAGAAAAATAAAATGGAAATCAAAAATATAGCTATCATTTTAAAAAAAAATTATGATAATGACCAATCTGATGTAATAAGTTTAATAGAATTATTAAATAGTTTTAATTTTAATATATATATTCAACATAATTTTGATAAATTACGTTCATTGAAAATATTTGAATTAAAAGGAAATTATGAGGATATAGATTTATTGATTGTAATTGGTGGCGATGGAACTTTATTGTCTGCAGCTAGAAATATAGTTAATTATGATATCCCAATATTAGGAATTAATCAAGGCAGACTAGGGTTTATGACAGATATACCATTAAATGATATGTTAGTTATAGTAAAAGATATAGTGGTAAATGGAAATAATTTTATTGAGGAAAGAACTTTAATATATGCTGATATATTGCGTAATAACAAAGTTATAAATAACTCTACAGCATTAAATGATATAGTAATTTCAAGAGGGTTAAAGGAAGGGATGATTGAGTTTAATATGTCTATAAATAAAGATTTTGTTTTATCTCAAAAATCCGATGGCATAATTTTTTCTACTGCAACAGGATCAACAGCCTACTCTTTAGCGGCGGGTGGACCAATAATTTCTCCAAACGCTTCTGTTTTTGCGATAGTTCCAATATGTCCACAATCATTGACGAATAGACCAATAATTGTTTGTGATAATTCTGAAATCGAATTTATTCTAATTAAAGAGAACTCCACTCAAATACATTTTGATGGTCAAGTATTCAATGATCTTTACTTGGGGGATAAAGTTGTAATTAAAAAATATTATAAAAAGGTTAAAATTATTCATCATACAACATATAACTACTATAATACATTACGTGAAAAACTTTATTGGTCAAAAAGAGTTTCATAAGAGTTTGAGGAATAGGTAATTATGTTATTAAGATTATGTATAAAAAACTATATTTTAATAGATAAATTAGAGTTAGATTTTAAAAAAGGATTGACTGTAATAACTGGGGAAACGGGTTCAGGAAAATCAATTATCATTGATGCTTTAATGATCCTTTTTGGTGCAAAGATTGCAAAAAATATAACTAGAGATAATACTCAAAAATTAACTTTTGAAGTAGAGTTTAAACTAAATAATAATGAAAGTATTAATTGGCTAAAGAATAATGATTTTATCGACGTTGATGATAGTAGTTTATTAATATGCAAGAGAGTTATAGATAATGAAAATAAAAGTAAAATTTACATTAATGGTTATGCTGCAACTAATTTACAAATAAAACAGTTGGGGGAAATGATTCTTGATATTTATTCTCAGCACTCTTCAATAACACTATTAAAAAATGAAACACAACGGAAGTTATTAGATACTTATGCAGGTATAAATGAAGATGTAATTAGATTGGGCTGTATTTATAAAAATATAAACATTATTCAAAATAAGATTGCTGTTATTGAAAAACAAATTGACGAGACAAGCCATAAGAAAAATAGTTTATTGGCTATATTAGATGAGTTTAATCATTTAAACATAAAAGAAGGAGAATGGTTAGAATTAAATACGAGACATAAGGAGTTATTAAATTCTGCATTGATTATAACTGAGTTAAACAATGTAAGTACTCTCATACAAAATAGTGAAAATTCGATAATAAAGCAATTAAATTATGTAAATAAAATATTAAGTAAATTACCATTAGATAAAAACAAAATTGATCAATTATTAGATTTAGTTGAAGGGTTATCAATTGATTTAAAAGAATTAGATTATTTGATTGAATCTATTGCTATTAATATAAATCAAGATGAATTTGAATTAGAAAAAATAGAAAATAAGATTTCTGATATTTTTGATAAATCAAGGAAATATAAAGTAGATCCAGAAAAATTATTGGAATATATTTCTGAAATTAAATTAGAGTTAACAATGTTATCTGAAAGCAGTGATATTGGGTTATTAAAAAATAGTTTGTCTTCTGAATTTGAAAAATATTTTAATTTAGCAAAAAGCATAAGTAATAATCGTAATAAATTTGCAGATAAATTAAGTATTAATATAACAAATATTTTGTATAAATTAGCTATTAATGGCGAATTTAAGGTAAAAGTAATTCAAAGTGATTCACCGTTAAACTATGGTAATGAAAATATTGAGTATATGATAAGCTATAATAAAGGTATCCCCTTACAGCCCTTTGCCAAAGTTGCCTCTGGTGGTGAGTTAAGTAGAACTGCTTTAGCACTTTATTTACTTTTAAGTAATCAAAGCCCTCCTGATGTGATAATATTTGATGAAATTGATGTTGGAATAAGTGGCAAAGTCACTTCATTTATTGGTGAGATGTTAAGAATGTTAGGAGAAACAAAACAAATAGTTTGTATCACACATCAACCTCAAACCGCTTCATATGCAAATAATCATTTGGTGGTAAATAAAACCAATGCTGAAAATAAAACAGTCACTAGTATCAACTATGTTAATGGATTACAACGAGTGAATGAAATTGCTCGGATGTTAGGTGGGATTAATATTACTAGTACAACATTATCGCATGCTTCTGAAATGTTAGAAGTAGCGAAAAATACTAAAAATAATTTTAAGGAGTTTTAACTACAATTGAATCAATTTTTTAATAAAATTATATAACTTTTTTTAAAAAGATTCTCCTACAATATGGTAGTTTTAAAACAGAAAAATTATTAAATATATGCTAAAATTATTTTATGGAGAGAATTATGAAAAATATTTTTTACTTAATACTTGCAATTAATCACTTGTCAAGCTATGCATATCTTTCTTGTACAAAATTGCTAAACGATTTAGAAACTGTAAGTAGTATAAAATTCCACGATGGTACGACTGAAATTCTTAAACCACATGAAGAAGTTACGACTCTTGTAGAAGCAAAAATAAAATTAAATGAGTTAACTGGAAAAATTGAATTCATTATTAAAAGACCATTTGAGAGTAAATTTAATTTAGAGTGTGAAGAAGGAAGTCTAGAAGAAGATAATATGGTTCACTTAATATATACTTCAGAAACAGAAATTGTAAATATTGGTTTAACAAAAATTGATCTTTATGGATTCTATGGTTATTATCTTGCAACACCAAAAAAAGCCTACGATACACAAAAAGTTGAACAACTTTTTAATAGAGTAAGGGCAATATCTTCTTCTATAGATTTATTAAAAGGCATGTTAAGAGATCCTAGTTGTACTGGTGAAAATAGAAAAAAAATAGAACAAAAAATAGCAACTGAAACAAAACTTTCTGATGAAATTAAACAAGAAATGCTTTCGATAATGCATCCTCCTATAAGAAGTGGCTCATTCTCTAAACATCCTGAATATAAAAAATTCGATATAACACGTAGTGATTTAACAGAAAGTAGTGATATGTTAATCGAAAAAGGCATACTATTCTATCACTTTAAACAATATGGGGACCCAATCGTAAGTAATTCGAAAATAAAAAAATCTAAATGAATTTTTTTAAAT
>CANGJN010000020.1 GCA_947454215.1 Neisseriaceae bacterium
ATAATAGTGTGGGTGTGTTTTATCCATACTATTATTATTAAAAAAATATAGTTTTAATTTTACTCTATCTTTTTAACTTAAAACTTGATACAAGTTATCGTGGTTCAAATAGTATACAGTATCGTGGGACGTGACATTAGGGACCAAATAATTTATAGATAAGATAACTCAAATACTATTTATGGCAGTGCATTAGTATCTCAGTCCACATTTCATTAATTAAATTTCTTATTTTTGTTGGATAAGCACTTAGGGAGTGAAATTTAGATATATTTTTAGGATAAATCCATTCTAAATCTCTAATTTTTTTATCCAACTTTGCTTTGGCTTCTTCTTCTATAATGCTAGCTCCAGTAAATTTTGCTAATTCATAATTACTTTGTACTAATAATGAATTATTTATAAATTGATAATCAGCATCAAGTTCTTTACTAGTGTTAAATATAACTAGGTTATCCAGTTCCATCATATTACCTTCTTTTTGAACAGAGGCATCAATCTTAATTTTAGATTTAGAATCAGTTGCATCAGAAATTACTTTGAAAATATCTACTGAATAACTTTGAGATACTAGGATATATCCTTTTAGTAGATCTCTGTAATAGTTATCGCTATCGTATCTAGCCCAATATTTTGAGGCTCTTTCAATTACACTTCTGGCAGCATAAATATCCTCTTCTTTAAAACTATTAGGGTTTTTTCCTAAATATAGTAATGCCGCACTAAAAACATGTTGAGCCGAATTAAGCATTGTAACTCGTCCGCTTATTTTTGATAAGTATTTGGGATCAAAAACTAAAGCCCAAGTATTTGTAGGTAGTTTTAGTTTTTGTAGTTCTTCTTTATTATAAGCTAAAACAACTGGATCAAAAGCATAAGGAATGGAATAGCGATTATTTGGATCATATTCTTGATTTAAAAAACTGGGATTTATATTTTGTAGATTAAGAATTCTATTTTTATCTAAAGGTAAAATCTTGTGCATAGAAATTAAATTAGAAACTGCAAAACTTGTAGCTACTATAATATCATATCCAGAAGCACCTGCTATTATTTTGGCAATAAGTTCGCTATTGTCATTAAAATAATTTAAATTTAATTTACATTTACATATTGATTCAAAGCGATCTATAGTAGTTTGAGCAATATAATTAGTGCCAATAAATAAATTAAAATCCAAAGAATATAATTTTATTTGATTAACAAATAAAAAAAATACAATAAAAAATTTCGTAAACATTAAATTTTTATCCTAAAGTTATTTATAATATTATTCAAACATTGTTGGTGATAATTTTGAAACAAAATAAGCCATAATTAATGTGAAAATAATTATTATAGATGAAATTGCGTTTATTTCAGGGGTAACTCCAACCTTTATCATTGAATAAATAAATAGAGGTAATGTTGTAGTTCCAGCTCCAGCTGAAAAGAAGGTAATAATAAAATCATCAATAGATAGAGTAAATGCCATTAATCCACCTGCAATAATACCAGGAAGTAATGATGGAATTAATATAAGAAAGAATGCTTTTACTGGCCCTGCACCTAAATCTCTTGCGGCTGAAATTACGCTGTCATCATAATCATCCATTCTTGAAATAACTGTTAAAGTCACAAAACTAATAGAAAATGCTATGTGAGCTAAAACAACAGAAGCATAGCCCAAAGTAAAGTTGATCAAAATAAAAAATAATAATAAAGATAATCCTACCACTATCTCAGGTACAACGATCGGAATATAAATAAGATAAGAAAAAAATGGAATTTTATATTTGTGTAGTGCAATTCCTGCAAAAGAACCAAAAACAACCGCTATTAAACTAGAGATAGAAGCAATTACTAAAGAATTAATTGCCGCATGTATTAAATTATCATCATGAATTAATATGCGATACCAGTTTAAGGTAAACCCTGACCAATTTATACCAATTCTAGATTTGTTAAAAGAATATAAAATAATTATTATTATGGGTATGTATAAAAATAAAAAAGTTATTAAACTAAATATTTTTACTGTTTTAGATGTATTAATCTTCCACATTTTCAGTCTCCTTTAGATACTCAGATAAATAATTACCAAAAAGAGAAATAATTACAACTATAAAAGTCATTATAATTGCAGTAACACTTCCTAGAGGCCAATTCATAGTTTGTAAAAATTGCTGTTTAATTAAATTACCTATCATATAAGTACAATTACTTCCAAACAGTTCAGGAATTACAAACATTCCCATGCTTGGGATAAAAACTAAAACACTTCCAATTAGAATCCCAGGTAAACTTAAAGGTAAAGTGATATTGAGAAATATTTTTAAACTGCTCGCGCCTAAGTCTTGACCTGCTTCCAGTAAGTCTATATTATGTTTTTCTAAATTTGCATACAGGGGCAAAATCATAAATGGAAGGTTAATATATACCATGCATAAAATTACTGAAAAAGAAGTATATAATAGGTTTATATGAGCTAATCCAAAATAATCTCTAACTAAGTTAACTAATTTATTAATTGCATCATTAGGTCCCAATATAATCATCCAAGCATATACACGAATTAAAAAACAACTCCAAAATGGTATAATTATTAATAATAAAAGAATGTTTTTTAATTTATCACCAGAACGGGAAATTAATAAAGCAATAGGATATCCTAAGATTAAACAAAATACAGTAGTCAAAAGTGAATAAAAAATAGTTCTTAAGATTAATTGCCATATAAAATAAGTATGAAAAACATACTTATAATTATTTAAGGTAAGGTTCGTATGTAATTGATGACTTTCATAATTAAATAATGGTTTTACTCCACCAAAATCTCCAGATAACATGAATGATATTGAAACCATAATGATTATTGGTAGAACAAAAAATATTCCTAGATATATTAAAGCTGGTAATGATAATACATATTTTTCAGATAATTTCATTATATTTCTTCTATAAAATTTCCGGAATTTGGATTAAATGCAATATAAACCTCAGAGTTATCCTTAAAAAATTTTAAATCTTCTGATTTATTATTAAATAACATAACCTGAATCTTTGCATTGTTTTTTAATAAAATTTCATATAATGTGCTGTGCCCATAATAAAAGTAACTCACAACGGTTCCGCTGTTAATATATTTATCATTATCGCTTTCTGTTGACATAGTATCGTCATTTTTAATTCTTCTTAACTTTATTTTTTCAGGTCTAATCGCATACCAACCAACCTGCCCTTTTTTATATATATTAGGTTCCTCTACATTTATTTCAATTTCTATTAGATTTCCTACAAATAATACAATTGAATTATCTAAAATATCTATGATTTTAGCTTTTAATATATTACATTTGCCAAGAAAATCTGCAACAAAATAAGTCTTAGGTTTTGAGTAAACTATTACTGGATGATCTAACTGTTCAATAATTCCTAAATTTAGGACTGCCATTCTACTTGATAAGGCTAAAGCCTCACTTTGATCATGGGTTACATATACAAAAGTTACCCCTGTTTCCTCTTGCAACTTAACCAATTCCATATGCATGTGCTCTCGTAATCTAGCATCTAAAGCGGATAAAGGCTCATCTAATAATAGTAATTTAGGTCTGTTTACTAAGGATCTAGCGATGGCAACTCTTTGTTTTTGACCTCCAGACAATTCAGAGGGGAATCGATTTTTATATTTAGTTAGCTTTACATCGTCCAGTAATTCCTCGACCTGGATTTTAATTTTTTCTTTACTCCATTTTGCCATCTTTAAAGGAAAAGCAATATTACCAAAAACAGTCATATGGGGAAATAAAGCATAGGTTTGAAATATTGTATGTAATGGTCGCTCTTCTGGTTGAAGGTTGGTTATATCTTTTCCTTCTAGAAATATTTTTCCTGAATCAGGGGTTGTAAATCCAGCTATCATACGTAATAATGTTGTTTTACCACATCCAGATGGACCAAGTAATGTAAAAAATTCACCTTTTAATATATTTAGACTAATATTGTCTAAAATTAAATTATCATTATATATTTTTGAGACATTTTTAATCTCTAGAATATTCATTAATATCTCCTAATAGATATTTAAAATTTTATTGAGTAACCTTTAAGTAGATTGACTTATCATTTAAAGATATGTATAAATGTATAATAAAAATGAGGACATTTTATCTATAATAATCAGGTCATTTTTTTTATAAAAGATATTGTATTAACTTCTGATAATAATGTCCATAATTTATTCTTAATTAATTTCTGTTTCATGTATCCAAATAAAATTGTATTCAATTCTATTGGAAAAGGTGCGTAATTTAGTAATAGATATATTTTCTGGTACTGTTTTTGAATTATGATCCGCCATTAGTATTTATTTATCAGGATATTTCAATTTCCAATTCATTTAGAAATGGACTTATCCATCAAGAGTCAACATCTGGCATAATGAAAATTGTATCCAGTAATATTAAAACAGGAAAATAAACATAGAAATTACATAACAATAACGTTAGGAGTTGTTCCATAGTTAAACCGATCATAACCTGTATTTGGTAAGTGCCAAATCTTGATTCATCAAATCCTTAATCGGTTGCACCATCTTTTTTGTAGTGCACCTAGGAGTGACATATTATTCCTCTTAAAAATATAAATTATATCATTTTTTTTAATCTAAGAAGAAAAAATTTAATTTACTCCTAGTAATTAAAATGTGGAAATGGTATTACCTAAAAGGTATATTAAATATTTTAAGATAATGTATTAAAATTAAATACTACAACCTTGGGGATAAAAAAACAATATTAACATAATCTTAACTAACACCTTAAAATATTTTATTTAGTAATTTGGCCAAAAGATGTAGCACCCAAATTTACATTTTTTAAAAATTGAGTTACTGTATTACTTGTGTTTATGACGAGAATCTGGTTTGGTTGACATAGCATAAATGCTCATTATATTTTTGCCACATTATGCAAGTAATCTAACTACTGATTCATGATTATAAAAAATTAAAAATGGCGTACATTTTGCAATTTTAATAAGTGGATAAAAGAACTTTTTAAATCCAGTTTCATCGAAGGCAAATGTCGCAATTGCAGTATCTGTCTAAAGCTGTAACTCACTGTCAGTATTTACCATAATGACATCAATATTTGGTGAAAGCCTTGGTTTATGATATAGGTCAATTTCGATAATCATCTCTGGAAATGCAATTGATAATGGAAAGACTAGACTATTTTGTGGAATTAAGCTGTCTTTTTTCTGGGTTGTTAAAATCGAATAATATTCGTGTGCACCAAAAAATAGTTTTATTTGTTCTATTTTGTTTTCAGTAGGTATGCACCAAACAAAATTAACTATGGTATTGGTGACGGTGCTTTTAAAACAAGTAAACCATTGTTTGCCAATATATCCAATCCATACATAGAAGGCATTTCTTCAATAATTTCTTTAAAATTTTGTTACTACTCATCAATATAAACATACTATTTTGATTGTAAAAAATCAAAAATGACTAAATTGTATAAATTTTTATAATGCAGAACTTATCGCATTATTTAAATTATTTACTGAATAAAATCTATTTACCAATTGAGATAATTATATACAAATCAAATAGTTAACCATTGCTGAGTAGTAACCATTCCTTTATAAAACCATACATAATTGATTAAGTATTTATAATTGCATCCAATTTAGCTAATGCTTGAAGTGGTAAATGTAACATTTTTAAATGATTAGTCAACCCACTAGCAATAACAATGTCACGTTTCTTCACTGAAAGCATCTTAGACATAAAGGCAATTAATACACTATTTGCTTTACCATCAATTGGAGGAACTACAATTGCAATTTTAAGCCGACCATTTATTATCCCTAAAATCTGATTACTTTTAGCTTGTGGCTTAAGCACCACTGGCAACTTTATTATCTCTCCAACTATTGAATAAATTGGTAATTCTGTATGGGTAAATAGACTACTCATTTGTTTCTTCTACATGTTCTGTATCTAATAAAAAATATAATAGTTACGCAATATGTCCGTAATTGTCCGTAATAAATTATTTTTAAGCCATTTACTGGTCTTTGTACTACCTATATAAGTGAGATAGCCTGCTTCTTTTAATATGTTATAAAAATAGTTTTTATTATATCATAAAAAAAATCTAAAATCAAATACCATTAGAATTATTTTATAATACTTTATTTAATATTTTGTAGTCTTAATAATTGTTACTCAATTATGGTTTTACTAAATAAACTTTACTGTAAACACAAAAATCATTAACGTATATATTAAAATAGTGCTCAATTAATTAAATTACAAATCAACTTTAAATATTAATCGAAAAAATTTATAACAACTGTGCAAAAAAGAAGCAAATTTAATTAATATGATAGATAAATATAGTAAAATTTTGTTAACAAATATTAAATAGATGTTTGATTTATTAGTGTACTGATATATTAAGTTTTGATATTGTAAATATAGTTTGAACAATGATATGAGTTGTATTATTTAAAAATACGTTGAATTATTTCTTCACCAGATTTGATATTTTGGTTATTTAAAAATTCTTGATACTTTTCCACTTGATTATTTAATATGTCAAATTCGGACTGATTAATTAATTTTTTTTCAAAAGTAAACATTTTAGCATCAAAATTTCTCATAAACTCTTCACCAAAATCAAATATTTTATCAAAAGTATCTAATATATTATTAACTAAATGTAATTTAGATGAAATTAGAATTAAATAGATCTGCTCTTTTTTATTTATTGGTGAATCATTTTCAGCACTAATCTGAAATAAATTGATACCTTCACGATTATAATAATATATTCCATTGTTTTCTAAGAAACTATTTTCTATTAAATATTTATGTAATTTTGCACCACTAATTGGGGCAGGAATTTTGATAAATATTTGAAATAAAAATCTTATATCTTTGATCATTTTACATTTATTATTAATTGCGATTAAGTTTTCTTTGTAATCAGAAAATCTTAAGTGTCCATCATTATTTATGACATATTGATGTAATTCTTTATAAATAAAATTAATATTATCTTGATTCAAAATACATTCATTATCAACTAAACTTATAATTAATTTTAGAGCTTTAGCCTCATATTTCTTACCACTACTATATGGTACCCAGACTAAATTTTTATTAAGCACAAAATATTCTGGTTGCATTGAAATGTATTGGTTTATTTGCGGTAAAATTTTAAGTTTTTGTGTTTCTTCAAAATAAATATCTATTACTAAGTCAAGTTGATTATTTATTTTTTCATGAAATGGAAAAACTATTTGATCCAGTTCTTCAAAGAAAGCCTCCATGCTTCCAATTGGTGTTTCATTAATTTTAATAATCTTCGTAGATCGTGATTCATTTAATTCTTTTATAGGTGAAGTACTTTGTGAATTTTCATTTAGATTATTATCAAAATTTGAGTTATCATGGACTATATCGAATTCTTTTGAATTTATATTTTCTAATTCTTCACCAAAAATTAAAGAAGAATCTCTTTGGTCTTGATTAGTAAAGATATCTTTTTGCATTATTATTTTATTTTCATGATCATTGTCGGCATCTAGTATAGTAATTTTTTCATTATTCATTAGAACGTCATCTGTAGAAAGATTAAAACTACTATGTATCTTTTTTTTATATTTTAAGTCGTCATAAATATAATATATTAAAATAACCACAACTACGGCAAGAACTAAAAAAATAATTGATAATTGAAATATACTCATTTATTTTGCTCCAATTTTAATATTATTTTAATTAATTTAAATAACTCTTTATAATATTTATTTTGATTAAGATCTTGATTTTTTTTTGTCATTTTTATTAATATTCTAAGTTGGCCAATATCTTGAGGATGATATTTTTCTATAAATATCTCTAACTCTTTTTCGTCTTCTAGTAACTTTTTTCTCCATAATTCACATAAATGCATTAGTTTAATAT
>CANGJN010000021.1 GCA_947454215.1 Neisseriaceae bacterium
ATAAATACTTATTTTGAAAAACATTATTTTTTATTATAAATAATTTACATTATACCATACATTCAGCACTAATTTTTATGAAAATTTATTTATTTTTATATATATTGGAAATCATTGTGATATAATTATATTTATTTTAATATAATGATAAATTTTAGGAATAATAATCAATGAAATTATAAGATATAAAATCTATCTCTAATAATACTTTATTAACAGATGTTACTGACTTTTAAAATGATTAAGTACTGATGATACTTTCATAATATTTATAAAAATAAAACTAGTATAAATTATTTCATAGAATATAAATAGATGACTTATAATTTTTACCGTACTTTAAAGTTAAACTTAAGTCTGTCATAAGTTGTGTTTTTATTGATATGAAATCAACTATGTTATAATTTTATTTTTAATTCAAAAATGGAAACGTTATTAGTATATATTGCCACTATTTTATTACCATTAAAACACATAGCGTTTTTTTAAAATAAAAATACAGTTTTTACCGTTTTAAGTATAAAAACATTTTTCTTTTATCATAGCCAATTCTTGAAGTGTATGTTTTGTTGCATTAACAAGTATTTTGGCTTGTAAAACGAAATGATTCAAATTTGTAATTATTTTGTATTTATCATATTTGATACAGGCAATTAATGAACAGAATATATGTGAGGATTGTGTAATTTAAGAACTTAATGGCTAGTTTTATCAGCAGTTATCAAATTGGTATGTGTCCTTAGATATTATACTGGTTTAACTAGTATTTAAATTATTGGTATAAAAAAAATTCAATTGAATTGTTGATATTTAATTACTAGATAAAAAAGTTTGAACTGTTCTTAGTAAAAAATAGTTGAGAATAAAACTATAAAATATGTTAAACTTATTAATAAGTAGTTAGTAAAAAAATACAAATATATAAAACTTATTAATAAATATAGAAAGATAAATTACTAAAAAATTACAATAATGTGAATTATTTTTAAATTATAAATGTAAAAATTTATTAATAAATTAAACTAAAGATTGATAAATATTAATCCTAATGTTTATAGAACTTCTAACACTTGTGATTAATGTAAAAATAATTTATACTCACAAGCATCTGTTGAGTTTTTCAAATATTATCTAGTCTAAAATTGTAAAATTAAGTAAAAAATTTATTATTCCAAAATAATTAAATGTGACAATATTATGTTCAGTCTCTTAAGAAAAAACTTTTTTACTTTTTTATTCCAAATATATGAATTACAGTTTATAGTGGTTTATAAAATGGTTATAAAAATAAATTCTACAAAGTATTAAAGATGGTTATAGGGTTTTAAAAGGTAAGGTATGATTGATAAAATTATTGTGCGTGGAGCAAGAACGCATAATTTAAAAAATATAAATATAGATATTCCTAAAAATAAATTAATTGTTATAACTGGTGTATCTGGATCTGGTAAATCATCCTTAGCTTTTGGTACTCTGTATGCAGAAGGTCAGAGAAGATATGTTGAGTCATTATCCACATATGCACGACAATTTTTGCAACAATCTGAAAAGCCAGAGGTTGATTTGATTGAAGGCCTATCTCCTGCAATTGCAATTGAACAAAAAATTAGTTCTCATAATCCTAGGTCTACCGTAGGTACTACCACAGAAATTTATGATTATTTGAGATTATTGTTTGCAAGAATTGGAGACCCTTTTTGCCCCTATCATAATATTAAACTTGAAAGCCAATCAGTTAGTCAAATTGTGGATAATTTATTAGGTTTAGAAGAAGGTACAAAAATTATCATCTTATCCCCAGCTGTAAGCGATAGAAAGGGAGAGTATAATGATCTATTTCAGAATATTCAACTCAAGGGTTTTTCTAAAGTTCGAATTGATGGTGAAATATTTGATATTGAAGATGCTCCTAAATTAGAAAAAAATAAGAAGCATTCGATTGATATTGTAATTGATAAACTTAAAATATCACAAGATAAAAAAGAAAGACTAACTGATTCTATTGAAACTTCTTTAAGATTTAATAAAGATAAAATTTGTGTCTTGAAATTAGATTCCAATGAAAATATTTTATTCTCAACTTCTTATTCTTGCCCTGAATGTGATTATTCTATACCAGAATTAGAACCTAGAATTTTTTCATTTAATAATCCATTTGGTGCTTGCAATAAATGTCAAGGATTAGGGCAAATTAGTTATTTTGACCCTAATAAAATAATATCTTCTAGTTATTTATCATTAGCTCAAGGAGCGATTAAAGGTTGGGGTGACACCTATAAATCTAATTATTTAGAATTGATTAGTTTGGCTAATTTTTTAAATATTAAATTAGACCATACTCCGTGGAAAGATTTAGATCCTAATATACAAAATATTATTTTATATGGATTACCAGATACTTTGATACATTTATTTAATGAAAAGCATTTAATGACTCATAAAAAATTTATATTCAAAGGTGTTATTGATTATTACCAACAAAGGTTTATAGAAACTGATAGTAATAATATGAGAGATGAGTTATTAAAATATCAGAGATCTAATGTTTGTGATGAATGCTTAGGACAAAGAATTAAATTAGAATATAGAAATGTAAGAATTAATAATTCTAATTTACCAGATTTAACAGGAATGCAATTGAAATTTATAAGAGATTTTTTGCAAAATCTTAATTTAAGTGGTAGTAAAAAGTATATAGGTGATAGAATTATTAAAGAAATAGATACTAGGCTATTTTTTTTAATCAATGTTGGTTTAGACTATCTAACATTAAATAGATCATCTAGTACTCTTTCTGGTGGAGAATCACAAAGAATAAGGCTTGCAAGTCAAATTGGTTCTGGCTTAACTGGAGTTATGTATGTTCTTGATGAACCATCAATTGGATTACATCAGAAAGATAACGATCGTTTAATTCAGACATTAAATAATTTAAAAAATTTAGGTAATACAGTTATTTTAGTTGAGCATGATGAAGACACTATCAGATCTGCTGATTATATATTAGATATAGGACCTGGGGCAGGGGATAGTGGTGGTAATTTAGTTGCTAGTGGATCATTAAATGATATTATCAAAAATAAAGATTCCCTTACAGGAAAGTATTTATCTAAAAAACTTAGTATTGATGTTCCAGTTAAAAGGAGGGAGCAGAATAGAGGTTATTTAGAATTATTTAAAGCTTGTGGAAATAATTTAAAAAATGTAAATTTAAAAATTCCATTGGCTAATTTTATATGTATTACTGGTGTTTCTGGTTCAGGTAAGTCTACACTTATAAATGATACCTTATATAAAGCTATTTTACAAAGTTTATATGGATCTTCGGCTTCAGATGCTCCAGAAAAATACGAAAAATTATTAAATGTTGACAAAATTGATAAAATAATAAATGTAGATCAAAGTCCAATAGGAAGAACTTCAAGATCAAATCCTGCTACGTACACGGGTTTATTTACTCCTATCCGAGAGATTTTTACTCAAATGTCATTGTCTAAGGAAAGAGGCTATCAAATTGGGAGATTTTCATTTAATTCATCTGAAGGTAGATGTAATAATTGTTCAGGAGATGGAATAATTAAAGTTGCGATGCATTTCCTACCAGATATGAATGTTGTTTGTGATAAATGTAATGGGAAAAGATATAGTAGAGAGACCTTGGAAGTTTTATATAAAGGTAAAAATATTAATGATGTTTTGCAAATGACTGTTACAGATGGAATCGAGTTTTTTAAAAGTATTCCTACTGTTTTACGTAAATTAAAAACCTTGGAAGAGGTAGGACTAGGATATATAAGAATAGGTCAGTCTTCAACGACATTATCTGGAGGAGAGGCTCAAAGAATTAAATTATCTTTAGAATTATCGAAAAGAGATACTGGTAAAACCCTATATATTTTAGATGAACCAACTACAGGGTTACACTTTCATGATATAAGTTTATTATTAAAAGTTTTGCACAAATTTGTAAATAGTGGAAATACTGTTGTTGTGATAGAACACAATCTTGACGTAATTAAAACTGCTGATTGGATTATCGATTTAGGTCCAGGTGGCGGGATAAATGGAGGTGAAATAATAGCAACTGGAACACCTGAACAACTAACCAAAAATAAAAAAAGTTTTACTGGTAAATATTTGACCAAGTATTTAAAAAAATAAAATATTTTAATCTAGTTAATTTGCTTAAAAGGTTAGTTTAAAATGAATTCTAATAAAGGGACCACATTTAAAAAAACAAATATATTTACTAAAATATTTATTTTATTATTCTCAGTTCTATTTATATTTGTTGGTTATGAAATTTTTTTTCCAGTGCCATTAGTTAATAATAATTATTCATTAGTAATTTCGAAGGGTGATTCAGTAAAATCTATAATAAATAATTTATATGAGCATAAGATTATTAGAGATAAATATATGCTTAGGATTTTATTAAGAATATCTCATAAAGATACTAAAATTTATCCAGGGTTATATTTTTTGAAACAAAGTATTTCATTATTAAAGTTATTTTATAAAATAACAAGTGGAAACCCTGACCAAATAGCAATAGTAATTGTGCCTGGATGGAATATAATTCAACTCAGGGCATATGTAGATGGATTACAAAAAATCCAACATTTAACAAAAAGTCTTACTGAAGAGCAATTAAGACAGAACTTAAAAATTACTTTTGATAATTTAGAAGGTGCTTTTTATCCGACTACTTATTTTATGGCACCTAATCAAACAGACTTAGAGTTTTACGAAACAGCTTATAGATTTATGGAAAAAAAACTTGAGGCGTTGTATCTTAATCGAAATAAGTTTTCTCATTATAAAAACAGGTATGAATTATTAATTATGGCAAGTTTAATTCAAAAAGAAACTAATGACAAGCAAGATATGATTTATGTATCTACAGTATTTAATAATAGAATAAATAATGGAATGAAGTTGCAAGATGACCCTGCAGTATTCTATGGATTACATAATAAAAGTGAAATTAGCCATAAAGATTTTTTAATAGATACTAAATATAATACCTATTTGCATGCAGGATTTCCAGTATCTCCAATATGTATACCATCAGAAAATGCCTTAATTGCCGCAAGTAACCCTGAAAATAATCCTAAATTGTTATATTTTATTGCTGATGGTAAAGGAAAAACAAAATTTTCAGAAACATTTGAACAACATAAAAAAAATATAATTAAGTTTTTAAAGAAAAATAGAAAAAAAACTAGCAGAAGTGGTAAAATATTTAAAGACTAACAATTAATTAAATTATAAATTAAACGAATGTTTTTAATTTTTTTATATCTATCCTATAAAACTGTGGAAATTGTTAAATTAAATAAGTTAAACTTAACATTTTTCTAATATACTTTTAACAAAATTTTTATGAGCAGTATTTTTTTTAAAAAGATTTTTTACATCTACCTAGTGTAAGCATGTTTTAGTGTATCTTTATTTATTCTTATTGCCAAACAGCGTATGGATTTTTCTTTTAATTTTTAGTGAATTATGTTATTACTCTGTGACATCTAACATATTGAATTGATAATTTATAATTATTCAATTTTACAAAATTATGCAAGATTCTTCTCTTTATATATATTATTAAGAATAAAAATAAAGTAATTTACAATTTTTTTTATCTAAAATAACTTACAAACTTTAGTTTCCTAAAAATCAAATAAAAGATGAAATATATATTTAAAACTTAATAAGGAGCAGTTAAATGAAAAAAATTATTTTTAATTTTTTTTTTATAATACCACTTCTAGTTTTTTCCTTTCAAGATAGTGATTTAATAAATTATTTTACTTCACATCCTAATGAAGAAATAAACTGTTATTGGAGTGAACATATTTATTTCCTTGAAGGATTTTCATGTGAGATATTTTATAGAAATAATTCTTACCATCTACTTTTTTCCAATCGATATAGAGGAAATACTATTTCATCGCAAATTGAATTTATCAATACGGGGACAGTTGATAAACCTAATTTCCAAATTATATATCAAGATGAATTTTATGATGAAAAAAGTAACAGTTATAAACATTTTTTTTATGAAAATAGCAGAATTATATTTATAGATAATGACGAAAGAACAGTTTCTTTTCTTATACGCTATGCACAAGGTGCTAATGAGCATTTAGAAGAACAATATCATTCTAATTTTTATTTTTATAAACATGAGTTCTTTAGATCTGAACCTTCCACTTTTTCTTTAAAAAAAATTATTACATCTAAATCCTTAGAATTTTATAAAGCATTTGATTCAAGCAATTTTTCATCTGAAATTCCGACTTTAAAACTTGATAAAATAAAATCAATATACCAAATGGCTCTTAAAGAACAACATTGCTTTAAATCACCTTTTGGTTGTTTGTATAAAATGATTGCTTTATTTGACACAATTGTCATACAAAATCCTGATATTCCAAAGCCTTTAGTAATGATAACAGATATAATTTTGCATAATATTAGTGATTACAAAATTATTGGTCATATAAAATATCATGAGGAAAGATTTAAATCTTATCCATCTGCTATTATGAAAATATGGAAATCCCATGTGGTTTTAATTTATCGTGCATCTGATGATAAAAAAATATATGTATTAGATCCTTATTTTCTTGAAGATGGAGTGATAGAGTATGACCAATGGTTGTTAGAATACCTTAAGGCTAAAAATGATTTTACAGTAGAATTATATCAACGTTTGGACTAAACTTATCAATATTTACAGTATTCTCAATTGTATTTGAATCTAATAAATTGCGATTTGAATATTGAATTGCTTTAAAAATCTAAGTATACTAATTTACTAATTTCATTTGATTAATATAGCCTAAGTTTGAGTAAATTTTACTATTCACACTAACTCCTAGAGAGGATACAAAATAATTTTAATTTAAGATATATCACTCCTAGGCCAAAACATCACAAACTAGATAAGTCAACACATGAAGAATTTATACAAGAGGTTGATGAAAACATTGAGGTAAATAAATGAGATTTAGTTTTATTTATGGATTAATCAAGATGTGGCATTCATTCAAATACAGGTTATGGTTGGTTTGGCTGTGGAACAAGAACTACAGTTGACATATCGTGATGAAAATTTCTATGTTTTTTCTGCTGTTTGTAGTCCCACTGTGTCCAGTTTTTATTTAATCTTACCAAGTGTTGACTCTCAATGTATGAGTCATTCATAAATGAGTTGTCATTGGATAATTCTGATAAAAAACACGAGTAATTGCTGATTGTGCTTCAGGCATGATTTAAAAACATTACAGAAAATATTTCTATTACTATACTTAAATCTGCAATAAATAGCGTTTTTTTATGAAATAGGTTATAATTTTATTATTATTAAAATATTAAAATATAAAATAAATTACTTACAATTTTATATATCTAAATATATTGTAAGTTAAAATAGTTATGAATTGGTTAAAAATGATTAAATTAGAATTTACAGCTGAACAAGTTAATGCTATTATATATAATGCATATCACCATCCTCATCCACACGTGCAACGTAAAATGAACGCTTTATCTATGAAGAATAGTGGTATCCACAATAAAAAAATATGTTCTACTTTAGGCATTAGTGAAAATACTCTACGTGCTTATTTTAAACAGTATCAAAAAGGTGGAGTAGATGAATTAATTAAAATAAATTTTTATAAACCTACTAGCCCTTTAAATGAACATCAAACAACCCTTAAAGAATACTTTGATGAACATCCTCCAGTTTCAGTTAAAGAAGCAGCTCATATTATTGAGAAATTAACTGGCATACAACGTGGAATAACCCAAACAAGAGCGTTCATGAAGTCTATTGGGATTAAACTCTTAAAAACTTGATCTATACCTGTAA
>CANGJN010000022.1 GCA_947454215.1 Neisseriaceae bacterium
AAACTTTATCTTCAATAATAATTGAGTTATTAACGTGCAAAAAAATTATTCTGTATTCTTTTTTAGTTAATTCTATGATGTAAAACAATGGAACATAAAAGTAAAGATCAACAGATAATAATGTTATTAATTAATTTACCTATTTGTGCATTAAATTATGCAGAACACTACTTGATTAAACTAGTATAAAAGAATCAAAAATTGTGATATATAAAAAAGCATTTCGCACTGCGTTTCTAAAGATATTAAATTTTAATTTTTTTTTACAGAATTCTCATAACTATTGAAATCTAAAATTTAAGCATCAAAAACAAATATTTTGTGCACTCTAAAATTACTGATATTCTTTTAAATATTAATATTTACTCTTTTTGGCAAGATTCACAATTTCCAAATAAAACTAAAGCATGATGTAGAATTACAAAATTATATTTCCGAGCAACCTTTAATTGTATTTCTTCAATTTGTTCGTTTACAAAATCTATTACTTTATTGCATTTTATGCATTTTAAATGATCATGATGTTCATTCGGATAAATTAGTTCATATGTTGCTATTTCTTCACTAAAGTTGTGTTTAATTATCAACTTATTCTTTTCTAAAAATGCAAGAACTCTATAGATTGTAGATAAACTAATATTTTTTTCTTGTTCAATTAATAGTTTATAAATTTGATTAGCATTTAAATGTTTATAAAAATTAAATAAGGCCATTATATCTGTTTTATTTTTAGTAATTTTAATTCCACCATCTTTAGGTTTAACTGTCCTCATACTACTATTTCCTTGAAATCTATTGTCAACCTTATATTGATTTTAATTTTTTTAAAATATTTACAAAATATATTAAAATTTTGTTCAATATATACAATATATAATTAAAATAACTAAAAACCTATAAATTTAAATATAATTTAGGTTTTTTTATTATAGTCTATATGCCGATATAATGATTTTATAGCAATACCAAATATATTCATAATGAAAATATCAATTTATGTGAAATACTACTACTTAATAGACATAAATAAAATACTTTATAATTACAATGAGATACATTATGGTTAATAAATAATATTCATAAAATTTATATTATAATTATTTAAACAGAATAAGTGTTTCATATTTTCTAGATAGTAAACCATTATTTAACTGTTTTCTTAAATTGACCATTGGAGATAATAGGGAAATTAAGGCATCAATTACTCAGTTTAACCTTTGTGTTATGATAGTTTAATTGTCAAATAGTAAAAGACGTAACAGTTGTCATTCGTTACTCAAACTATATTTTAGTTATACCTTAGGAGTTTAATTTATATAGCCATAAAGTATATTCTAATAATCCATCTTTCATAAAAAAAGGAACTAAAATATTTAAATAAAATAATAGATCATTATGTCTACAATATTATCTATGTGATAATTCATTACAAAGTATATAATGTAAAAACTTTTATTTCCAATAAATGAAACTTTATAAATTAAATTGTATTTAATTCAATATAATAATTAATCTTTTCCCAGTATTCAACCTCTTCTTTTATTGAATAATTAATCAATAAATTTTTATTTAACCATTCAGATGGCATTATTATTTGAATTATATTTTTTGGTTTAATTATAAAATCAAAATTTACATTTTTAGAAATATCAGTTCTGCTTCTATGGATAATAACTGCTAATCTAAAAGCAAAAGTCATAAGATAAAAATTTGTTTTATTTTTACCTTTATAATTTATTAAAGAAGAAACTTTAAGTAAATTTCCTCTATGAGATCTTACTAAATCAGACAAGATATTTTGCTCTAATTTAGAAAACCCAGACATATCAGAATTGGCCAAAATATAAGCACCGTGTTTATGATAATCATTGTGGGAAATATTTAATCCAATCTCATATAACTCTACCGCCCATTTAAATAATTTTTGATTATTTTCATTTTTATTTAATGTAGGGTTTAATTTGCTATAAATATTACAAGCTGTATCTGCAACCCTTTCAGATTGTGATAACTCGACATCATAGATGGTTTTTAATCTTCTAACTGTTAACTCTCTTAAATCTTGATTTTGCATCCTTCCTAACAAATCATAAATTAGACCTTCCCGTAAAGACCATTCAGCAACACCCATATTAACAATTTTTAACTCTTCAAAAATTGCCAATAAAATAGATAATCCTCCTACTATTACTGGTTGTCTATCTTCTTTTACTCCCAAAACTCCTAAATTCTTTATATTTTTTAATTTTATTAACGATTTTTTTATTTTACATAATGATTCATATGTTATAAACTCTGTGCCACATAAGTTTGAACATAAAGTTTGCAAAGATTTAACTGTACCAGATGATCCAAAAGATTCATTCCACTTTTGGTTTATAAAAATATGTTCCATTGTTTGAATTTTAACTCTTGCTGCAAAAATTGCATTATTAAATCTTTCTGTAGTAATATCTCCATCAGGGAAATATTTATAACTAAAAGAAACACAACCCATAGTTACGCTTTCTATTACTTCTGATTCAAAACCAGTTCCTAGAATAAACTCTGTGGATCCACCACCTATATCTATTATTAATCGTCTTTTATTAGATAAAGGCAAGGAATGAGACGCCCCTATATAAATTATTCTAGCCTCTTCATTCCCCGATAATACTTCTATATTAAAGCCTAAGGTTTTATTTGCCAAATTAATAAATTCATTAGAATTTTGTGCTACTCTAAAAGCACTTGTTCCAACTACTCTAACATTTTCTTTAGTAAAACCAATTAATCTTTCATTAAACTTGGATAAAACCGATAGTGCTTTAAGTTGAATCTCTTTTGATAAATAATTATTTTTATCTAGTCCACCAGTTAACCTTACAATCTCTTTCATTTTATCTAAATGTACTATTGTTCCATCTGGATTTATTTGTGCAATCAATAACCGAAAACTATTCGATCCTAAATCTATAGTTGCTAATAATTTTTTTTGCATATTTTAATACCTAATAAGTTAATAATTTAATTTTACTATCATAGGTAGCCATGACTAAATTATCTGCTGGTTTAATTGCAAATATTCCATTAGTTACTACTCCTGAAATTTGATTAATTTCTTTTTCTAATTCAACTGGATTTAACATATTTAAGTTATATACATCTAAAATAGAATTTCCATAATCAGTAATAACTCCGTTTCTCCAGTTTGGAGTGCCTCCCAATTTAACCATTTGCCTAGCAACATAACTTCTTGCCATAGGGATAACTTCTATTGGCAAAGGAAATTTTCCTAAAACAGATACTTTTTTTGATTCATCAACTATACATACAAACCGTTTACTAACTGACGAGACTATTTTTTCACCAGTTAAAGCTGCTCCACCACCTTTAATCATTTGTAATGAATCATTAATCTCATCTGCACCATCAATATAAATATCAATCAAATCAACATTATTTAATTCATAAATCTCAAAATTATGTTTTTTAAGTAGTTCTGTGGTCGCTTTAGAACTTGAAACCACTCCCTTTATCATATCTTTATTTTGAGATAATTTTTCTATAAAAAAATTAACTGTAGATCCCGTCCCAACTCCAACAATCATATCTGGTTTGATGAATTGTTCAAAAGCTGCTTTGGCAACTAATTTTTTTAATTTATTTTGTTCATTAAGGTTAAACTTCATTTAAATTTTCCCATCTTCTTTGAATAGATTTTAAGATTCCTTGTCTATCTAGTCCTTGTTGATTTAACAGCACTGCTTGATCACCATGAGTTACAAAACCATCTACTATCCCAAGATTTAAAATAGAATAAGATTGATTTAACTTCACCAAAAATTCATTACAGGCACTTCCTGCTCCACCTTCAACAACATTTTCTTCTATTGTCACTATATATTTATGTTCTTTTATTATTTCTTGCAAAAGTTCAGTATCCAATGGAGATAAAAATCTCATATTACATAAGGTTGCATTTAATTCTTCAGATACAAGTTTTGCCTCCTTTAATAATGTACCAAACACTAACAAGGCTATATTTTTCCCTTGTCTAATTATCTCCCCCTTACCTATTTCTAAGCATTCTGGGTTCTCATTTATAGGAATACCTATTCCTAGCGATTTAGGATATCTAACCATAGTAGGACGATTCATTTTATAAGCACTCATTAACATTTGATAACATTCATTTTCATTGCTTGGAACCATAATTACCATATTTGGAATGCAACGAATAAATGATAAATCAAATGAACCAGTATGAGTTGGACCATCAGCACCTACTATACCGGCTCTATCAACTGCTAAAATTACTGGCAAATTTTGTAATGCTATATCATGAATTAATTGATCATAACCTCTTTGTAAAAAAGTTGAATATATAGCTACAACAACTTTAATCCCTTGGGTAGATAGGCCAGCTGCAAAAGTTAAACTATGTTGCTCTGCTATTCCTACATCAAAAAATCTATCTGGATATTTATTTGCATATTCAACCATTCCAGATCCTTCTCTCATCGCCGGAGTTATAGCCACAAAACTAGAATCTTTAGCAGCAATATCGCACAACCATTTTCCAAATACTTGTGTATAAGTAAGGGTATTATTTTTTATTGATTGTTGTATACCTTCGCATGGATTAAATTTACTCACACCATGATATTCTATTGGACTATTTTCAGCTAATTTATATCCATAACCTTTTTTAGTTACAATATGTAAAAACTGTGGCCCACTTAATTGTTTTATTTTCTTTAAAGTATCTAATAACTGCTCTATATCATGACCATCAATCGGACCTATATAATTAAATCCTAATTCTTCAAAAAATGTGCTGGGCATAATCATACCCTTGACATGCTCCTCTATTTTATGAGCAAATTTTCTCATTGGAGGAATAAGATCCAAAGCTTTATTAGCTGTTCCTTTGACAGTATTATAAAATCTACCTGCTAATATCGATGAAAAATATTTTCTAATTGCTCCAACGTTTTCTGATATTGACATTTCATTATCATTTAAAATAACCAAAAGATTTGACTGCAACCATCCAGCATTATTAAGGCCTTCAAATGCCAATCCTGCAGTCATTGCACCATCACCAATAACAGCAACAACATTACTATCTTTACCTTTTATTTTATTAGCAATAGCCATTCCTAAAGCAGCAGAAATTGATGTAGAAGAATGACCAACACCAAAGGCGTCATATTCACTCTCTTCACATTTAGGAAAACCTGCAATCCCTCCAAATTTTCTTATTGTAGAAATTTTTGACTTTCTTCCTGTAAGTATTTTATGAGCATAAGATTGATGACCAACATCCCATACAATCTTATCATATGGTGAATCATATACATAATGCAAAACTACAGACAATTCAACAGTACCTAAATTAGAAGCCAGATGTCCGCCAACTGAACTTATAGTTGATAAAATATACCCTCTAATCTCCTCAGCCAGTGTATATAATTCATCCTGTGTTAAGTTTTTCAAATCTGAAGGATATTCGATTTTATCTAAAATACTATATGATGTCATTAATCACTTTTTCCTATCATAAATATAATCAGTTAATTCTATAAGAAATTCATTATTAGGTAAAATACTTAAATTTTTATTAATCAACTCATATAAATATTGAGCTTTTATCTTAGCCTCATCATAACCTAAATATGTCACATATGTAAATTTATTATTTACAAGATCTTTATTTGCAGTTTTACCTAAAATATTTGTATTAGATGTGGCATCCAATATATCATCAACTATTTGATATAATAACCCAAAATCAGAAGCTACTTTATCCAAAATATCAAAATGATTTTGCTTAAATATATTTCCAATAATATAACCACTAAGTAATGAAGCTTGTATCAAAGCACCAGTTTTCATTAAATGCATTTTTTCTAACTGTTCTAAAGTTGATTTTTTTCCAGTATTTAATAAATCTAATGCTTGACCTCCAGCCATTCCATATGCACCTATAGATTTAGATATTAAATTTATTAATTTAACTTTTTTAGTATCAGAAATATTTAATTTGCTATCACTTAAAATCGTAAATGCCAATGATTGCAAAGCATCTCCTGCTAATATAGCAAAACCTTCACTAAATTTTTTATGAGCGGTTAACTTTCCCCTTCTTAAGTCATCATTGTCCATAGAAGGAAGATCATCGTGAATCAAAGAATAGCAATGAATAATTTCAATAGCTGAGGCAATTTCTATCATATTTTCATAATCAGATTTAGCAATAGTGCCACCTGCTAAAACCAATAAAGGTCTTATTCTTTTGCCTCCATTTAAAGTAGCATAGCACATAACCTCAAATAATTTATTTGTTAAATTACCTGTTAAATATTCAGTTAACTTCTGATCTATTCTTTGTATAAATTCTGAAAAAAAGATACTATTCAATAGTAAAATCCTTTAAAGTTCCAGTATCACTATCTAAAATTTTTATTTTTTGTTCTACCTCAGATAATTTTTCTTGACAAAATTTAATTAAACCAATTCCAGTCTGATATTTTTTTAAAGATTCATCTAAAGTAATTTCATTACTCTCAATCTCCTCTATAATTTTTTCTAATTTTATTAATGCTTCTTCGTATGTTTGTTTTTTTTCACTCATTTTAAAATTTACCTTAAAAATATAAATAATTATGACTATTTTACTAAATAAAAGGTTTTATTTATGTCATAATTCATAAGATAACATTTACAATATATATAAATAATCTGTAGACAGATCCATTTTTAATTAATTTTTGATGTAGTTATATCCTCAAAAATTTGTTGCAGTATCTACGAGTTAAATTATTATTTTAATATTTATATAAATTCTATATGAATCTTAATATAATTTCTTAACATGATTATATATTTTATCACAATATAAATTTTGGATAACTAAAATTTATTATTAATATTTAATTTTATGATCTCAAAGAGACAAAAAACTTCTATTATGATCTATCTGTAAATCAAATATATTATATTTTGTAAAATATACATTACACAAAATCTAAAATCATCTATATTGTCAACTTTAGCATTTTTTATAAAAGAATATTTTTTAAATAATACTGAACTGTATTATATCATATTTTTAATAGATGAATATAAATTTAAATTAGGAGTACCATTCCTATGATAAAGCACTTAAATTAGATCAAAAATAACAAAATGTCCAAATTAATTTCCCTAATAAATCTTAAACTCTAAAAATAGTCAGAACTAAACCAATTTTATTTTTAATTAACCTTTTTAATATTAGTCAAGAATAAATACAATTTAAAATTAAATCAATATGTTATAACGATATTTATATATTTAAAGTAAATAAATTTAAATATATTTGTGTTTTATGGTAAAATAACTACTTTAGATTTATATTTTTTTAATCAATTAAAATCTAAATTGGTGCCTTGTTGGTCGCGACAAGTCATTTTACATAAATTATTTAGAAAGTAAAGCAATGAAATTAGAAGCACAAATAAGAGGCGAACATGGTAGAGGAGCGAGCCGCCGCCTGCGCCATAGTGGAAGAGTACCAGCAATTTTATATGGTAAAGATGGAATTTCAACTAAAATTAGTTTAGATCACAATGTAT
>CANGJN010000023.1 GCA_947454215.1 Neisseriaceae bacterium
ATAAACTATTTTAAATTAAAAATAAAACATAAACTTCTTAAAAACTTTTTAAAAGTATTATCGATAATTTTATTTATTTTTAGAATTATTTTAATCAAACAATTAGATTTAAATATTAGAGAGAATTACTATATCAAGTAAAATGACTATATTGACAGGAATAATTAAATACATCCGATCAACTAGTTTAAAAATTATATTATTAATTATATTATATCACAAAGATTAAAAATTATTACAAAATATTATATTTTATAAAATATAAACTAATATTGACTTATAAATATTTATTCAACAAAAATTTATGAAGCAAATATTTAGATTTATTACTTTGAATACATAATTAAAAAAGTAAATAGTATATTCTCAATTCAAGTTAAGGAATAAACAATTTAATCAATTGGTTATTTTTAGAATATTTCTATGACTATTATGTGATAAATTAAAATAAAGGAATAATTCAAATAACATTTAAACGTAAGTCCCTAATACGCTATACACAGTTTTAAATCAATTTTAAAATCTAATTTTATATAACCCCCACGAGTTAGACCCTAAATCATTTTAAACATAAATAAATTATTTAATATAATTTATATTAAATAATTTATTTAAAGTTAGATATGGATTTGTAATTTAAATTCAAATGACTGAGTTAAATCAAGACATTTTAATGGGGAATAAAGTTTAACTTACTTATTAGTTTCTAAGCAAATTAAATTTTTATTGGAATAACGTGATAGGTTATAGATTATGTAGGAAGTTGATCTAGTATAGGAAAATTTATTTCATTCAACCATTTGGTTAAAATATCTTTGAGTTCACCTGTGCCAATTTTTTTCATGGCAGACATTGTTTGCACGGTAAATTTCTTGTAATTAGCCTCTGTTAATGTCTTTATAACTAATTCTGTTGTGTCTTTAACTTGCTTTTTAGAAAGTTTATCTTCCTTATTTAAAATAATATGAATTGGTTTTTTAGTTTCAGCAAAAAAATCTATCATATTATAATCGGAATCTTTTAATGGATGTCTTATATCCATAATAAGAACTAAACCAACTATTTGTTTTCTAGTAATTAGATATTCAGCCAATAATTTAGACCAATGGTTTCTAACTTCTTCTGGTACTTTTGCATAACCATACCCTGGCAAATCAACTATATAATTATTAGCTATATTTAATAAAAAGTAATTAATATGCTGTGTCCTTCCTGGAGTTTTAGAAGTAAAGGCAAGTCTATTAATATTTGTTAGAACGTTAATTACACTTGACTTGCCAGAATTAGATCTTCCACAGATAACAACTTCTTTTTCACTATCTAAAGGCAAAGAATTTAAATCATTTACAGTAGTAAAAAAACTGGTTAAATTGAAATTTATATTCTGCATCATTAATTCGTCACTAGCGTTGGATTCAAAGTTCCTGGATTATTTAAGTTTGAATTAAGTGATGAGCCAATATTTAAACCAACTATTCCGGGGATAGGAGCCTGTAATAATGGATTACAAACTACAGTAAGAGTAGTTAAATTGAAACTACAACCATACAAACTATCATTAGTTGCTACATAAACAATTGCTGCGGAAACTGACAATGACGCTAATTGATCATAAACCATGAATTTAATAGGTTGTGGTACAGGAAGCGAACCTATAGCCATAGCATTGGTAGAACTAATCTCAGATTCATTGATTAACCAAAATTTACCAGTATTAGAACCAGCTAAAATATAGTTACCATTAGCCTCGGCAATGCCTGCAAGTTCAACCAAAGAATTAATTTGTTCTGTTGCAACAGGAACAAAATTAAAAGGCTTCCAAGCATTAGAAGTCGTTTCGGCATAAATGCCATTGTCTGCACCAGCAAATAGTCCAGTAAAATTATTTGCACTAAGACTTGATGATACAAATAATAAAGAATAAATAGATGTCACTGTAGGGATTGGAGTACTTTCTAAATTACATATATATGTAACTGAGCCTGTACTATTGCTAGGAATACATGCGTCTACTGAATTAGTTGGAATCCTATTTGAAGAATTTGATGATTCGACAACATAAAATGATCCACTATTCGATGATGCACTAGTATTATATGCTGTATAAGTAGGTAGTGCAATCGAACCCCCACTTAACCAAGAAAGTGGCGACGATGATAAACTTGAAAAATCAAACAAATCTGAATCCTGACTTTGTACTGTTGTAAATAAATTTATTTGATTACTTAGTAAATTAGTAATAACTGTGGCTCCAGATGGAGACAATATTTGAGAAAGATAATTATTACTAATATCATATGCAGTTATTCCTTGAATTGTGCCAAAATATAATAAACCAGTTTTTGTTGTATCTACAGTAGAAACATTGGTTGTTTGATTCAAAATATAACCAGTAACAGACCAAGCACCATTAATAGCATCAAAATTTGTTTGACCAGCTGAATTATAGGTAGTGTATAAATTGGTTAATTCATATAAAGAGAATGTAAATGAACCCGTACTAGTAGAATTATTATACATGGAATTATTAATATTATAATTAATTGTTACATTAGCTGAACCTATAGCTGATACTGCAGTAGCAGTTTGATTTAATCTCAAATAAAAGGTACAATTGCTACCTGGATTAATTACACTATTTTGACACTTATTAGGATCTAAATCTGGACTATTAGCAGGACTTGAAAGGTTATTATTTGGAGCATTTACTACAAACCGTATATTTGAAATTGGAAAATTAGTATTATTAATATAATTTTGTCCAGTTCCATTATTAACAAGTTGTACTGCCATACAATAAGGTGCATTAGTGCCATTAGGACAACTACCATTAGTGGTATTTACCGACACATTACCGCCTCCATTACCATTGCTACAAGCATTAATAATTAACATAATTGATGATGTTACAATAAGTCTTTTCATGATCTTAATCCTAAAACTAATACGAAGTTAATATGCTTGAATTTACCATACCCGTTATTACATTTGATCCTGTAATTGGGATCCAAACTGGTAGTATCGTTGAACTAGAGAACAATATTGCAGTAACTATATTTGGAAGAACAGGAGTCTGAGTTGTCCAATCACCAGAATTCAAGTTTATTCCAGCTACATATAAATTTTTCTGACTATCTAGTAAAATTGAAACTGCCGATCCAAATAGAGAAGAACCACTTCCTGGCACAACTCCATTACTACTTAAACTTTTACAAGGGAGAGGTGACATCACTGAACAAGTATAAATAATTGAAGTATTTGGGTTTGGTGTTACTGGATAGCCTAAACCAATAAATAAAGTATCTAGTTTATTATTAGTTACTGCATTAGTAGCTATTTGATCAAATGCTAACCCTAAAGGATTACTTGAAATTCTATTCCAAGCTCCAGCAAGATTGATGTAGTAAGATACCACATTACCTGCAGTTGGGTCGATTAATAATAAAGTGTTATTAATATTACTTAATATATATTGTGGACCTGGCGTAATATTTGTTAAATCAATATTGTTACAATTTATACTTGGAGTAGAATTAGTAATTGTTAATAAACAATTGTATAGTCCAAATATAGGGGAAACTTTTACATACATTGCAAGTGATGGTGTGGTACTAAATGACAATTGTGAAATTGAAGCATCTCCAGGAAGTTTATTATTTGTATCACTTAATAGAATCCAAGTATACACATTTGATATATTGGACAAATAATAAACTCCACTTGAAGTTCCCGCATACACAATTCCTGTAGGATCAATGGCTAATGTATTGATAATAGTTAATGATTGTCCTACTTGAGAAGATGACATTCCATTATATAAATATACTGAATTATTTGATATAAAATATAAAAAACCATTCCTATCTCTAACTAAGTTAGGATTTGTTATTTGTGGGATACTACTACTATTTTGTGCAGGAGCCCAAACTACTGGTGTTGTAAAAAAATTACTTAAAGTTGTATATTGTGCTTGATTATAAATAAAACTATATAGTTGATTATTCTGAGTTATTCCATACATAAATATTCTTTGATTTATGGTATTGCTTAAAGTATAATTTGCATTCCCATTTGTATAATTGTAACTAAATGTATAAGGATAAATCCCTATTGGATAAGACTCGGCACTTATTTGAACATAAAAAGTACACTTCCCTCCATTCGCATTAAGTGTAACAACATTTGAACTCGTTGTAGTTGCACAATTATAAGGATCAAATAAAGTCAAACTTCCTGCAGTTTGAGCAAACCCTGATAAAGTTGCTATTCCTGATGAATAAGGATCATATATTGACGATGTAACCAAATTATTTGTTGAATTATAATAAGTTACCTGTAGTCCAGTATTAGTTATTTGAATATTATTTGCATTTACTCCAGAATTATTATTAACTATGCTAAAAGACATACAATATGGTGATATAGGTGGATTATTCGCTAAATATGGAAAAGCAGTTAATACTTGTTGCTGTATATTCTGATTGTATTGTTTGAGTTGAACACAAACACCAGGCACGGATGTTATATTAACACTGTTTGGAGTATTAGAACAACCAATTAAAATAAACCCAATAATAAATAAAATCAATAAATTCATTTGTTTAATAAAATTTAACATACACCCTCTATATTAAAAATTAGCACTCTTACTAGCTCTTGGAAAAGGAATTATATCTCTTATATTATTGACTCCTGTAATATATGAAACTAATCTGTCTAATCCTAATCCAAATCCAGAATGAGGTACGGAGCCAAATTTTCTTAAATCCAGATACCATGATAAAGCTTCAAGACCCACACCTAACTCTTTCATTCTATTCACCAATAAATCATATCTTTCTTCCCGTTGAGCCCCACCTATAATTTCTCCAACTCCAGGTGCCAAAACATCCATAGCGGCAACAGTTTTTCCATCATCATTTGCTCTCATATAAAATGCTTTAATATCTTTGGGATAATTAATCACTACAGTAGGTCTTCCAACCAATGTTTCACAAATCCATCTTTCGTGTTCAGATGAAAGGTCAACGCCCCAATAAACTGGATTTTCAAAATTCTTTCCTGGTTTTAATAATTGTTCAATTGCTTCAGTATAAGTAATAACTTCGAATTTATTAGCAACTAAGCTTGTTAAACGATTTCTTACTTCTTTATCAATATATTCAACAAAAAAATCTATTTCATGTAAATTGTCATTTAATACTTTATTAAAAATAAACTTTAATAATTCCTCTGCTAATTTAGCATTTTGATTTAAATCTGCAAATGCAACCTCTGGTTCAACCATCCAAAACTCAGCCAAATGTCTTGTTGTATTAGAGTTTTCTGCTCTAAATGTTGGACCGAAGGTATAAACCTTAGACATTGCCAAACAATATGCTTCTGCATTTAATTGCCCAGATACAGTTAAAAATGTTTGTTTACCAAAAAAATCATTTTTATAATCAATTTTTCCTAACCCATCACGAGGCAAATCGTTCAAATTTAATGAAGTAACTTGGAATAATTCCCCAGCACCTTCTGCGTCTGTAGCTGTTATTATCGGGGTATGAATCCAATAAAACTCATTTTGTTGAAAGTACTCATGAATTGCATATGAAATAGTGTTTCTTACCCTCATAACCGAAGACAATAAATTAGTACGAATTCTCAAGTGTGAAACTTCTCTTAAAAATTCAACCGTATGTCTTTTAGGTGAAACTGGGTATGTCTCTGGGTTTTCAACCCACCCTATAATTTGAATTTCTTTTGCTATAATTTCAAAATCTTGGTTACTGCCTAAAGATTTTTCAATAGTACCAATAACACTAATAGAACAATCTTTAGTTAATTTTAAGATATTCTCATAGTTAGGTAATTGTGCTTTAGCCACTATTTGCATAGTAGTTAAACAAGAACCATCAGTCAATGATATGAAAGATAATCCTGCTTTTGAGTCTCTTTTATTTCTAACCCAACCTTGTAAAGTAATATCGGTACCAAAAAAATTTTTTCCGTGCTCATCCTGATTATGTTGTTTTTGTTGTAATAACTGTTTAATTGAGAGTTTTAACATTTATTTATATTTCCTTCTAAGAAGAGAAAACACAGGTAATTCCTTCCCTTCCAAATATTCTAATAAAGCTCCACCAGCTGTAGAAATATAACTGATATTCTTAGCCAAGTTAAATTTGTTTATGGCAGAAATAGTATCTCCACCTCCAGCTAATGAGTAAGCCCCACTCTTAGCAATACTTTCCCCTAATCTTTTAGTTCCGTTAGCAAATTTATCAAATTCAAACACTCCAACTGGACCATTCCATATAATAGTTTTTGCTGTAGAGATTATTTTATCAATCTCATCTGAAAAACTAACACCTATATCTAAAATCATATCATCTGAATCTAAGTCAGTTAAATTTTTTTCAATAGCAGGATCATCATTATTAAAATGTTTTGATGTTATAACAGTTGCAGGAAGAGGAACCTTCTTGCCCTTTTTATTCATAGTATCCATAATTTCTTGTGATGCTTCAACCAAATTCTTTTCTACTAAAGATTTTCCTACTTTTTTATTTAAGGATAATAGAAAAGTATTTAAAATACCTCCACCCACTATCAAATAATCCACCTTTAGGGTTAAATTTTTCAATATATTTAACTTTGTAGAAACTTTTGAACCCCCAACAATTGCAACCACAGGTTTTTGTGGATTATCTAATGCCTGATTAATTGACTCTATTTCTTCAGTCATTTGAATACCAGCACAAACATCATCACAAAAATCTCCCACAGAGTCTGTTGATGCCTCTTTACGATGTCCAGATGCAAAAGCATCATGAACAAAAATATCACATAAATTAGCATACTTTTTACCTAACTCCGGATTATTTATTTTTTCGCCCAAATTACACCTTACATTCTCTAGCATAACTATATCATAATCCTCAAAATCAAATTGTGCAGGAACTGTAGAAATTAATTTAATTTTTTTATTTATTCTATAAGACAAAGCATCACATATAATTTTAACACTATCTTCATCCTTGATGCTTTGACCAAAAATCAACTCTTCGGGACGACCTAGATGAGTTGCTAAGACTATTTTAGCACCATTTTCTAAGGCATAATTTATTGTTTTTATCCCAGAATCTATTCTAGTATAATCAGATATTTTTCCATCAATAATTGGAACATTCATATCTGTTCTAATAAATAAAATTTTACCCGCTATATTTAAATCTGTAATTTTCCTATACTTCATATGGATACCTAAATAAAAGATTAAATATAATATTATAATATTATATCAT
>CANGJN010000024.1 GCA_947454215.1 Neisseriaceae bacterium
AAACAGAATTACAAAAATATACCAAGAAATATACTAATATTGATCAACTTACAGCCACTGAAAAAGCAACTTTTCAGAAATTATCCACAACGTATCAAAAGGATCAATATGAATTTCAACAAAAATATACTCTTTATCAGCAATCAGTTCAAAAAAGTCAAGAATATGCTTCCGCTTTAGTTTTGAATAAAGCAAATGAAATATTAAAAAATATTAGTGAGAAAGAAAATTATGACTTGGTTTTATCTTCAAATCAACTTGTTTATGCAAAACCAAGATATGATTTAACTGATCAATTGATTGAACAGTTAAATAAGGTTGATACTAAAGAGTTACTTGCTAAATTAGATAAGTTAGAAAATCAGGCTCCAAATACTAATAAAAATACAGCCTCTGCACCACAAACTGTAGAGCAGAAAAATACAGCCTCTGCACCACAAGCTGTAGAGCAAAAAAATACGGCCTCTGCACCACAAGCTGTAGAGCAAAAAAATAATTCAAATGTAAAATAGAAATTAAATAATGAAATTATCTAATATAGTTGAAAAATTAGGTGGAGAGTTACTAGGAGATGACACAGAGGTGTCATCAATAAAATCATTAGACTTATCTACTACTGAGGATCTATCATTTTTTTCAGATATTAAATTACTTAAACATTTGAATTCATCTAATGCTAGGGCTATAATAATATCTAAAGAGCATATCTCTTTAGTTCAAAATAAATCTTTGATCGTTGTTGAAGATCCTTTTTTATACTATACCTTTGTAAGTCAGATTTTAAACCCTCCAAAAAAATTAATTAGTGGTATTAAAACTACAGTGGTTTTGGGTAAAAATTATAATATTGCCAGTAATTGTGCTATTTATGATTATGTAGTTATTGGGGATAATTTTATTTTAGGTGAAAATAGTCAAATTTATCCAAATGTTGTAATTGACGATGATGTTTGTATTGGTAAAAATGTTATAATTCACTCTAATGTAACAATTTATTCAAAAGTAAAAATTGGCGATAATACTATTATACATAGTGGAGCAGTTATAGGTGCAGATGGGTTTGGTTATGCACCTGATAAAAATAAAATTAGACATAAAATTCCTCATGTAGGTGGAGTAACAATTGGTGATAATGTAGAGATTGGTGCTAATACCACAATAGATAGGGGAACATTTGCTCCTACTGTAATAGATGATGGCGTAGTTATTGATAATTTAGTACAAATAGGACACAATGTTAGAGTAGGTAAACACTCTGTTATTGCTGGAACTACAGGCATTGCAGGGAGTGTTAATATAGGAGAGTATTGTATTATTGCCGGTCATGTAGGGATTGGAGATCATGTAAATATTTGTGATCATGCTGTAATTGCTGGATTTACTGGTATAAACAAAGATATTAATGATGTTGATATTTATAAAGGAACTTTTCCTGCTACTAAATTACGTGATTATTTAAAAACTGCTGCTTATATAAAAAAAATTGGAGAATTAAATTCAAAAATTAAAAATATTGAGCAACAATTAAATTTATTAAGGAAGTATAATAATGACTAGTCAAATAAAGAAGTTACCTTGCAGAGTAATAGATATTATTGAGCATATTCCTCATCGATATCCATTCCTCTTAGTTGATGTCATTTTAGATTATAAAATAAACTCTTTTATCAAAGCTCAGAAAAATGTAACATTTAACGAACCATATTTTGAGGGGCATTTTCCTAATTATCCGATTATGCCAGGGGTTTTAATATTAGAATCATTAGCTCAGGCATCTGGTATATTGACAACACTTAATGTTGGTCATTTAGATTCAAAGCATTTATTTTTTTTAGCAGGAATTAATGGTGTTAAATTTAAAAAGCCAGTTTTACCTGGGGATGTCCTTATTTTATACTCTGAATTAAGTAAATCAATGAAGGGTTTATTTAAGTATAAAACTCAAGCATTGGTAAATAATTTAGTTGTTGCAGAGGCGGAAATAACTTTGGCTAAAGGGGAGATTAAAAATGAGCAAAATACATAAAACATCAATTATAGATCAATCAGCAAATATCCATGATAGCGTATTGATTGGCCCTTATTCTATAATAGGGCCTCATGTAACTATTGGTGAAAATACTGTTATAGGTAGTCATTGTGAGATAAAGGGTCATACAGTAATAGGTAAAAATAATCATATATTTAAATCAGTATCTATAGGAGAAATTCCTCAACATACCAAATACAATGGTGAAGAGACTAAAATTATAATAGGAGATAATAACTCCATTAGAGAGTTTTCTACAATTCATTTAGCAACTTCATTTGGAGGTGGGATTACTAAGATAGGAAATAATAACTTATTAATGGTGGCAAGTCATATAGCACATGATTGCAATATTGGTAATAATATTATTTTTTCTAATAATGTAGCTTTAGGTGGTCATGTTATTGTTAAAGATTGGGTCGTTTTTGGTGCTTATGCAATTGTTCATCAATTTACATTAATAGGCGAACATTCGATGATAGCAGGAGCTACAGCTGTAGTTCAAGATGTGCCACCTTATGTGATTGCATTTGGTTTTAGAGCTGAACCTAAGGGAATTAATGTAGAAGGATTGAAAAGAAGATCATTTAGTACAGAGCAAATCAATAATATTAAAAATGCATATAGAATTTTATATCGAAATAATAATTCATTAGATGAGGCTAAAGAGAAAATTTTAACCTTGTCTAAATCTCAAAAAGAGTTAGAAATCTTTAATGATTTTTTTAATCAAACTTCAAGAAGTATGATAAGATAATGTTAAAAATAGCAATTATATCTGGTGAACCATCAGGTGACATACTGGCTGCTAAATTAATTAGAAATTTAAAACTATATTACAATGGTCCAATTAGTTTTAAAGGTATTGGTGGTTATCATATGAAACAAGAAGGCTTTGAATCTTCTTATGATATGAGTGTTTTGTCTGTAGGAGGTTTTGGTTTTGATGTAATTAGATCTATACCTAAAATTATGATTATAAGACATAATATTATAAAACAGCTGTTGGAATTTAAACCGGATGTATTTATTGGTGTAGATGCTCCAGATTTCAATTTATATGTAGAAAGTAAATTAAAACAAAATGGGATTAAAACAGTTCATTACATTAGTCCTACAATTTGGGCGTGGAGATATGAACGCATATTTAAAATAAAGAAATTTACAGATATTGTTTTATGTGTTTTTCCTATGGAAGAGAAAATCTATGCAAAAGAAAATATTAAGGCTAAATTTGTAGGTCATGAGTTAGCTAATAAGATTGAAGAGAATTTAGATGTTGATTATTATAAAAGTAAGTTAAATCTTGAAGGTGTTATTTTTGCGGTATTAGTAGGTAGCAGAAAACAAGAACTAAAAAATTTAACTAAGATTTTTATAGAAACATGTAATTTAATTGCAAAAACAGTTCCTGAAGCCACCTTTGTTTTTCCTATTGTTAATGATAAAATTTATAAACAATTTAAACAAATTTTTGATTCTGTTAAAATTAATTTTAAATATAGAATCTTTATTGATCAGACACAAAATGTTATATCTGCTAGTGATTTGGTATTATCTAAAAGTGGGACAGTAACATTAGAAGTAGCTTTATGTAAAAAGCCTATGTTAATTTCATACAAGGTCTCTAAATTAAGTGAATGGATTGTAAGAAGAAAAATAAAGATTAAATATATAGGATTACCTAATATACTACTAGATGAACTTGTAGTTAAAGAGATATTACAAGAAGATGCAAATCCAGAAAATTTAGCTAGAGAATTTGTAAACCTCTATCAGAATAAAAAGTTACAGTTACAAATTATTGATAAGTTTGCAAAATTACATATGATGTTAAAAAGTAAAAATAATTTTGATGCCGCAATCGAAGTTTTAAATTTAATTAGTGAGGGAGTGTAGTGTAATGATAATTTGTGGAGTGGATGAAGCAGGAAGAGGCCCTTTGGCTGGCTCTGTTTATGCTGCCGCCGTGATTTTAAATCCAGATAAACCAATAAATGGATTAAAAGACTCTAAATTATTAAACCACAAGAAAAGAGAATTTTTATTTAATGAAATTATAAATAATGCTTTATGTTACAGTATCTCATTTTGTGATGTAGGGGAAATTGATAAGTTAAATATATTAAATGCTTCTCTTTTGGCTATGAAAAAGGCTGTTGATTGTTTAGAAATAGCACCATCTTTAATTTTAGTTGATGGTAATAAATTGCCTAAATTTAACATCCCCTCTCAAGCAATTATAAAAGGTGATTCTTTAATTCCAGAAATTTCAGCGGCTTCTATTTTAGCCAAAGTAACTAGAGATAGATATATGATAGAGTTATCAAAAAATTATCCACATTATGGTTTTGAGAAACATAAGGGATATGGTACTATTCAACATTTAATGGCAATTAAAAAATTTGGAATAATTGATGAGCATAGAAAAAGCTATGCTCCAATTAAAAATATCTTATTAGAATTAAAGGTACAATAAGGTGCGTCGCTATATGCCAAGATTCGAGGAAAAAATTATTTCTCCAGATAAAATTACAAATTTTATTTTTGAAAGACCATTAGTATTTACTAATGGTTGTTTCGATATTTTACATAGGGGACATGTTACATATTTATCTGAAGCAAAAGCCAAGGGTAAATATTTAATCGTTGCATTAAATACTGATGAATCTGTTAAAAGATTAGGTAAACAAGGGAATAGACCTATTAATTGTTTAGATGATAGAATGGCAATTATAGCAAGTTTAATGGATGTTGACTATGTTACATTTTTTGATGAGGATACGCCTTTAGAATTAATTAATAAAATTAAACCTAATATTTTGGTAAAAGGTGGAGATTGGGAACTTAAAAAAATTGTAGGTTATCAAGAAGTAATTGGTAATAATGGTGTTGTTTATTCGATACCTTTTATTTACCATACATCAACTACTAAAGTTATAAATAAGATTTGTTATGAACAATAAAATGATTTCTTGTTTAAGACTTTTACAATTTAAAAGTAATATATTTCAAATAGCAAAAGAACTTGAATGTTCTTGGCTAAATGTTCTTGAATATATAGGAATATTGAATTCAATCGAAGAAGATTTAATTAGCAGAAGTTCTTATTTAGGATATTATGTTACAAGGAAATTAGATTGGATAGATGAGAATAAATTAAATCGGAAATTAAATTCTTTAAAATTAAATTTTTATATTATAAAAATTCTAACCACAACTGCATCCACAAATACCTATGTATTGAATAATTTAGAGAGTCTTAATAATAACTCTGTTGTTATAGCAGAGCATCAATCGGATGGTAGAGGTAGAAATAATAAGAATTGGTATAGTAGAATTGCAGCTGATATAACTATTTCATTTTTATATTTTATAAAATTAGAAATTAATTACGAATTACTTCCAATGGTAGTTGCGGTTGGAATAAATCGATTATTAAAATTTTATAAAATTAAAAATTTTATAAAATGGCCTAATGATATCTATACTAAACTTAATGAAAAAGTTGCAGGTATATTAATTGAATCAGGAAAAAAAGATGGCAAAAGATATATTGTAATTGGTATTGGTTTAGATAATAACGAAAATATAAATAGAAGTGAATTACTAGCCAATTTGATATTTTATATAGATCAAGTAATAAATGAATATCTTAATCAAGGTTTTGTTAAATTAAGAAGAGAATGGTTAGATAATTGTATTCATTATAAAAAAATGGTATATATATATAAAGAAAATGAACTTATAGAGCAAGGTGTAAATATTGACCTTAAACTTAATGGTGATTTAGTTGTTAAGTCTAAAGATAAGTTAAACTATTACATAAATAGTTCATACAGTTTGAAGTATAAATAACCAATTTGTTTTTAAATTTATTTAGTATAGTTCATGAAATTTTAAAGTTATTTAATAATACGATCTACATTTTAAATAACTAAATAGTTTCATGAGCAAATGTTTATCATTCGAAAAGGTATTGTGGTAAATAATTTATTAGGAAAGATAAATATTGAAAAAAATTTATATAATTTTTTTTGAGATACTACTTTGTATTAACACAAATTCAATGTATAGTTTATCGTTAAAAGATATAATAGAATTTTTACAAAATAATGATACTCCTCTTAATTGTTATCAACCTGAGGAACAGGAGAGTCTTGAAAACAGTTGTAGAATAGAAAAATCAAAAGATATGAAGGATACTATAATACTAACTTTTTCGGAATTATATAAATCATATTATTTATATAACTATCAAATTTACTTAAACTACAAATATGATGGGAAAGATTATAAATTAAATATAATAGACCAGACAATCAATTCTATTAAAAGCAATTATTTTGATATAGAACGCCCTGTAATAACAGAAAAAGAAAAAGATTCAATTATCATTTACTTGCTGGTTCATCAATACCATGTTTCGAGAATTAAGTCTAATTACAGATTAAAGGTAGTTATTTCTATCGTAAATAATCCTAGATTAGGTGAAATTATAACCAAGGATATTGAAAAAACATTATTACCTTATAAAAATTGGTATAATGGCGATCTTGAACTACCAGTTGAACAATTCAAGGATGATATAGAAAGGCTAATGATTAAAGTTCCAACCGTTAAAAGCAAAGAAGATTTGGTTTATATTTATTCAAATTTAATGGATCATGTGATTTTATGTACCTTTGATGGATGTAAAGAAAATATGTTCATTATTTTAGAGAATATATTAAGACATAGAGATAAGTACCTTGAATTACCTTTAATTTTAAAAATAGAAATCAGCGATTTTTGGTATTATGAGATGGATTATAATTTAAATTCAAAAAATGGTTATCAATGGTGCTTTCATTATATATTAATTTATAGAACTGAAGATAATAAAGTTTATGTTATAGATCCTTTATATAGAACTGATAAGTTAACTCAATTGGCTCATATCCCTTTATTATCTAACTATTTAGATGAAATTGATCCTGAACATAAAAGCCATATTAATCTATTTACATATAATCATTAAATATGCAGAGATTTAATCATAAAACTAACACACTTAATCTTTATTTAAAGATTATTAGTATCCTATCCAAAGTAGTAGGTAAATTGCAAAAAATAGACAACATTGTATAATATTTAAAATGATTGCATAATACTTCTTTTAATTCTAGATTAGACATAATAGGTTTTAAATCATCTTTAATTAGATTTATTACATTAACAGAAACATTCATCATTGACAATAACTCAAGCGTTGTATC
>CANGJN010000025.1 GCA_947454215.1 Neisseriaceae bacterium
TCTTTTAGTTATGAAAGTTATCTATTATAATTTTATACCACTTCCCTATTTTAATTACCCCATTATAAAGTTACTTTTTTCATCATTTATTTAAAATATAAGTTAATTTCCAAGTTTTTGTAATAAAAAATAAGTTTATACCTGGTAAAACTAATTAGGGAAATGGTATTATTATCTTAAAAAAAAATAAAATAGCAATTTTGTATGGATTTTCATTAAAAGATTAGGTAGCAATAATAGAAATTAAACAAAATGTTGTAGTTAAAGGTAGAATAGTTATTAGAGTTACCAAATTAGACCATTGATTTTCAACACCTAAGTGAATTGTGGTTTCTATAAAGGTAAGTTCTAAAATTCATCTTTTAATAAATGATTCTATTATAAATTTAAGTGAATAATTGAAATCAGTGCTAAAAATAACTGTATATCTATTATTGTCTATATTATATATTAATACCTATCTTAATAATACTTAATCCTCTCTAGAGTTATCAAAAATTTGGCTCGCAAATAAATTTAATATTGTGATAAATACCTCCTTGAAATTGTTTTATGAATCCAATTTGTAGTGTAGTTTATATCATAAAAGACTTTATTTTTACACATTACTTAACTTTTCAAACACTTTTATATGTATGCTCACAATTTAAAATTACCAATAATAAATTTTAAGAAAGTGTGATTTTTGCACTTAGAGTTTATATGAAAAAAGTTAATGCAGATGCTACAATTTAATAAGAAAATAATTAAAATAAGTTTTATTGTTAATTAAGTAGTATTTATTATTAACAAATTTTTAAAAAATAACTTGTAAATATAATAAAGTATGATATAATATTTATAAAATGTTTAATTTAATTTATAATATATACTTTATAGTTATCTAAGAGTTATTTTAATTTAATATTAGGAGTAAATAATGAATGCTTATAAGAAAAATGGTGGTTTCACTTTAATAGAAATTATGGTAGTATTAGTAATCCTTGGAGTAATGGCGGCTTTAGTTGTTCCAAGAGTTTTAGGTAGAACAGAGGATGCAAGAAAAACAGCAGCTAAAAGTGATATTTCTTCTATGTTAAGTGCATTAAAGTTATATAATTTAGATAATCAAAGATATCCGACTAAAGAACAAGGATTAGATGCATTGGTTCATAAACCTAACATAGCTCCGCTTGCAACAAATTTCAAAGAAGGTGGTTATTTAGATAAGTTACCAAATGATCCTTGGGGTAGACCATATATTTATTTAAATCCAGGTAAACATGGCGAGGTTGATATATATACTCCAGGACCTAATGGTGATGCAAATTCTGATGACTCAGGTCCAGATGTCATTGGAAGTTGGCAGTAATAGTAAAATATCTATTGTGAAAACAATTAATTTATCTTATTATAATAAGCAAGGATTCACATTAATTGAGGTAATTATTGTTCTTGTTATAGTTGCAGTTATGTCTGGTGTGGTTGTTTTAAGTGTAAGTGCACCAAGTAGCCAAGCATTTATCTCTGAATCTTTAAAAATAGCATCAACTTTAGAAGTTATAGCAGATGAATCTGTATACTCTAATAGTGTAATATCTTGTTTAGTAAAAGAACAAGGATTTGATTGTATGTCATATAAAGATGGTGAGTGGAAAGAACTAGATGTAAAAAAATTAATATCATGGGGTTGGCCATCTGCAATAAAAATAACTAAAGTTATGGTAGGTGGTCAGCCTTTGGCGGAAAATCAAAATATAAAATTTTATCCTAATGGTCAATTGCAACAAATGTCCTTTCAAGTATCAAATTCAGTTCGTTCCTCTTGGATTGATGGCAATACCGATGGCGATTTTAACTTAAGTAACTAATTATGAAAAATTATGGGTTTACATTAATTGAATGTCTTGTAGCATTATTAATAATAGCTATTGCTCTTGGTTCAGCTGGAAGGGCAATAGGAACTGCGGTAAATAATGTGAAAGACAGTTATTATAAACAAGTTGCCGCTTGGGTTGGAAATAATCAAGTGAGCAATATTATGGTTAGTGGTACTTTTCCTGATTTAGGAACAACTTCTAAACAGGAAAGTATGGCAAATATAGATTTTGTTGAAACAATAGTTGTAACTAATACACCAAATAAATTTTTCAGACAAGTAGAGGTTTCAGTTGCTGATAAGAATCACCCTAATTACTCCTTGGCACGAATTGTTAATTTTATATCTCAGTATTAGTGTATGAAAAATAAAAAAAATTATTTAGGTTTCACATTGATAGAATTGATGGTTGCTATATTGATTTTTGGTATAATAGCTCAAATTTCATATCGAACAATCACCTCTTTATTGATTACAAAAAAAAGTTTAACTGATTCTCAGCAAAAATGGTGGGTGATTTCAAGGGCAATAAATAAAATGTCCATGAATATTGATAAAGCTATACCTTTAGCAGTGAGAGATAATTCTGGAGTAATAGTGCCAGCTATGATTGGGGTGCAAAAGTTAAGTGGATTAAATGATTCTCAGATCGAATTTACTATTGCAGGTTATGTTGGAGATGAACAGTATGGTTCATCTCCTCCCAAAAGAGTTGGATTTAGATATGATGGAGGAAATTTATATTATGTAACATGGCCATATATGAATCGGGTTAATACAACTACTCCACAAATAAATTTATTATTGGCTAATGTTAGTAGTTTTGATGTAGAATTTTTATATGATGATAAAAATTGGCATAATACTTGGCCTAGTGGTCCGGATAAATTAACAGTCCTTCCAAAGGGAGTTAGAATTAGTTTAACTATGAATTCTGGTGAACATATCGTAAGGCAGTGGGCATTATGATTAATAAATATGTATTCTTTAATAATAATAATAAAAAGCAAAGAGGTGCAGCGTTAATAACTGTATTAATTATTGTATTCTTAATTACGGCAATTATCACTAATATAACCGTTAAGAATTTTAGAATTTTAAAAAGATTAACAAATCAAAAAATTTATGATATATCAATAAATTCATTTTCTGCTGCAATTGGCTTTGGTAGAGCTGCCTTAGTAACAAGTGGAGCCACCTCACAAATTGATACTCTTTCTGATATTTGGGCACAACCAATACCTAAAACTAAAATTATTGATGATGTATATATGAGTGGTAGCATCGTTGATGAACAAGGTAAATTTAATCTTAATGATCTAATATCGATAAATGGTCAGGTAAATTCAAAAGTATTAAATAAATTTACAAATTTATTATCTACTTTGAATATTTCAACAGCTATGGCATCTAGTATTGCATACTATATTGCCGCACCTCAATTTGAGGGTTCTATTTTGATTCAATATACAACTGCAAGTAGTCCATATTTACCTGCTGGTAAACCTTTTATTGATATTTCTGAATTAAATCTTGTAAAAGGAATGAACCCTCAGTGGGTTGTTAAATTACAGCAATATGTAACAGCTATACCAAAGGACTTAACATACTTACTTCCACAAAAAGGTTCTGATAGTGCCGATGCAGAAAATAATGAATTACCAAATAATCTACCCCCACCAGGTCTAGGTGCTTCAAGTGAGTTACCTGTAAATGTTAATACTGCATCTGCAGAAGTTATAGCGGCAAAGGCGGGTCTTTCTTTGTCAGTTGCTCAAAGAATAGTAACTTTAAGAACTTCTCAACCTTTTAAAACAACACAAGATATATTAACTTTTTTGACAAGCAATGGTGTTAATTTAAATAATAATAACAATAATCAAAATTTAGATCCAAATCAAAGTAATCAACCTTCTACGCCACAGCAACAAGTTGATACTTCAATATTGACAGTTTCTTCAAGTTATTTTTCAATTCATGCAGTTATTAACAAAGGAAGTTATGAATTTAAAAGAGTAGCTCTAGTTTATAGGGCAAATAGGGGAGGGTTATGGCCCTCGATTATTTGGCAACATCCAGAATAAAAAATGGGAATCATATGAAACGTTTAAGATTATTTATTGATAATGATATTACACAAAAAATAAATTGGGTTCTTATAAATAAAGATCTGCAGATAGAAAAAGGTAGTTCATCATTACATGAAATATCTTTATTTAATGATATTAGTATAGAAATATTTATATCAGCTAACTGCTGTACTATTTTTGAAGTGAGTGTTGCAGGTATAAGCTCTAAACTTCTTACTGAAGAATTAATTTTAGGAATGATAGAAGAACAGTTAATCGATGATATTGAGCAAGTTAAAGCAGTTATTTTAAGAGTAGAGGATGAAAAGGTTTTTGTTGCAGTTTTTGATAAGATATATTATGATTCTTTGATTTATGAAATTCAAAAATTTGAAAAACCAGTTCATTTAATCCAATCATTTGTATACACAACTACATTCGATCCTAGATGTTGGACTTTATATTTAGGTGTAAATCAGAAATTTATTCGAAATTCACTATATAATTATATTAATTTAGATAATTTAGTACCATTGCCTTTAATATTAACAGAAATGTTAGCTGAAAACAAACCCAGTGAATTGATTGTCTATTTAGAAGAAGGTGTTCCATATACTTTAAATGGTATTTCAGAACTTACTAATCTGCCATGCAGGGATGGTAATAATGTTTTTGAGTATACCATTCCTGTATGGAATTTTTACATCTTAAAATCAACTAGATTCAATTTTAAATTAGATAAACAATCTATTATAAGTTTGAAAAGATTAGCTAAATCAGTTAGATATTTATTATTAGTACTTTTAATATTTTGGTTATCTGATATTGGTACTTTATATCTAACTAAAGTTAGAACACGAAATTTGATTTTGAAGCAGTTATCTCCGATAGTAGGTTCAAAAGAAAATTATGATGAGAACATAATACAGGAATCGGTCAGTAAAGTTAATAGTCAAAGGCATGAAAGAGGTTTATATACACAAAGCGACGCTATTCCACTCTTTGTTCAATTTTTGGATAATTTTTTATTACTTCAAGAAAATATTATTAAAGAAGTTAACTATGACCATAATGAGTTAAATGTTGTTTTAGGTACTGGATTTGATACTCAATCTTTTAAGAACATTCAAAATATTTTAGAGACAAAAAATATAATAACAACTCTGGAGGATTTCAAATCTTACTCTAAGAGTCTTAAAGGTCCAGATAAGATTAATAATAATAATCTTCCAGTTAAATTAGATGATGAGCAATGGGTTGTTACATTAAAAACAAAAATGTGGCATTAATTTATATTTTCTATAAAAAGTTAGAGTTATGAATACAAAATTCGATTTAAATACTATCAAAGAGATGTATGCAGAATTAAAGAAAAGACTTGAGCCATTAAAAGAATATTGGTTAAGATTATCTCAAAGAGATCAACAAATATTAACCGTTGTGTTTATATTGTCTGTGATTGTTTTGATCTATACTTTATTTAATAGTGCTCTTATGTATAGAAACAAGTTGATTGCTGAGGTTGAACAAAGTAAACTTCAATATGAAGAATCTATAAATATAATAAGAGATTATAAAAGATTTAATAGAACAATACCTAATGACTTTAGTACACCAAATACTGATGTTATTAAGACAGATGCCGAACAAATATTAGCAGAAAAAGATGTGGAAGTTACCTTAATAGATAGTGTTTTAAATATTAAATCTAATAATGTTGAGTTTGATAATGTAATTTCTTTTCTTGAGCAATTGAGAAAAAGTTATGGATTGTTTCCTATCAAATTAAAAATTACTAGATTACCCGTCTCGGGATTTGTTGCAGTAAGTATTGACTATGTATTTAAGGGTGAACCTCCGAAATAAATTTATTTAATATATCATTTTAAAATTATATTCAACACTCCACAGAATTTTAAAATATTGATTTAAAGTTATACGGCTATATATTAAAGTAAAATTTTACTTTAATAAGGAAAATAAGGTGTAAAGTATTTAATCAATATCTATTTTTGCAATAGTAAAATGCAGAAAAAATAATTTACTTAATTTCTAATCAATATCACGAAAATTAAGGTGAAGAGTATATTAAAAGATTGAATATTGAACCTTGTTAATTATAAAAAGAAGGATTTTGATCTAAAATTAACCAATATAACTGATTTAAGTAAATTATTGGGTTTTTTTATAATATTTTCTATTTCATAGTTGATTTATATTGTTTAAAAATGGCAATAATTAGAGATTATCTCTGCCAATAAAAAAATAAAATCAAGATTAGTTAAACTTAAAAATATAAATGCTCCAGCATTTAGTAAATTTAAATATGGATATAATATCATTTCCAGATTTAATCAAGCAAATAGTTGCATAAGTAAATGCTTATAATTTGATTAGGGAATTTATCATTTCTAACATATATTATCTTCATGATCGCCATAATTTATTATTAATTAATTTATATTTCATATATCCAAATAAAAGTTCGATTTAATTCTGGTGAAAAGGCACGTAATTTAGTAATAAAAATATCTTCTGGTACTGTTTTTGAATCATATCTCACCATCAGTAATTAATAGTATTTTTTATCAGGATTATCTAATTCATTTAGAAAGTTAAAGACTCATCTCTTAAATTATAATTGTACTTTTCCCTGACACTACTAATAATTCTTTTTAAGAATATAAAGTGTATCATTTTATTAATTAATGAAGAATAAATTTGATTTATTCTTGACTGTTTATAATGTGGAAGTGGTATAACTTAATGCAAGAACTACATATTATTCTAAATAGTAAGATATGATTTAACATTTTTCTTAAATAAATCATTCATGGTAATTGGGAAATTGACGCCGAAACATATAAATTATTTAATTTAATTAAAGTTTTTTGACAAGTGAAAGGTACCGAGTCAAAAACTACCACCCTAAGTAAATTATCTTTTCAAATTCTAATTTTTATGAAAAAATTAATTAGACCATTTCACTATTTTATTACCCCATTATAAAGTTACTTTTTGCCTCATTTATTTAAAATATAAGATCATTTTCAAAGTTTCTGTAATAAAAAATAAGTTTATCCTAGTAAAACTAATTAGGGAAATGGTATTATATAACTTTCACGTTAGGATAAGTCAAAATTTAATAATTTTTTCCTTTATTTGTTACTACTCAGCAGTAATTAATGTATTGATATCATAAGATAATTTTTTTAGAAAATTTTAAAGTTAATTTTAAATATCGACATTATTACAGCATGTTTAAATTTAATATATCTGATAA
>CANGJN010000026.1 GCA_947454215.1 Neisseriaceae bacterium
ACAAACTTTTATAGTCTGGATAATTTTCTAAACCTTTGGAATATAAGGAGTCTGAATTTTTATACTGACCCATTTCACAAAATATTTTTGCCTTAAGTGATATAACTGCTGGATGATTTAAATAAGTTGGATCAGATATATTAGAAATATATTTTAATCCATCCATATATTTTTTATCTAAAAATAAAGCAAATGCCATTCCATAATATTGTGCAGATAAACTAGAGTATTTTTTATATTTAAGAGCTTGTTCATAAAATTTCATAACCTCTTTTGTACCTAATTGTACAACTCTTATCTTTTCACGAATCAAATAAAAACTATTGCTATCAGGTCTCATTTTTGTAGTGTATTGATTTGCTCTTTGTTGGGTTTCAGCAATACGCTCTGATGTGACAGGGTGAGTTCTTAAAAATGCATAAGCCTCATTATCATTAAATTTATTTGCATCATATAATTTATGAAAAAAACCCTCCATTGCATGTGGATCAAAACCAGCACTAACCATGATTTTTTGCCCGACTCGATCGGCTTCCCTTTCAAAATCCCTTGAAAAGGACAGCATGTCTTGCATACTTAAACCTTGAGCACCAGTTATAGCTAATATACCAGCTGCAGGATTAACAGCAGTAACTAATGCCCCTGCAATTAATCCTGCTATAGTCACCCACTGCTCTCTTTGATAGTTAGCAATATTCCTAAAAATATGATGCTGAGCTATATGTGCTATTTCATGTGATAAAACTGCGGCTAACTCTGCCTCACTTTGTGTATAATAGATTAAACCATTATTGACACAGATATAGCCTCCTGGTAATGCAAAGGCATTGATATCATTATCCTTTATCAAATAAAAAGTAAAATTATTACCTCTAGCCGTAGAAAAACTTGCTAAATTATTCCCCAAATCATTTAGATATGCTAAAACATCATAATCGTCCGACATACTTCTTTGATTTTGTATATCAATAATTACTTGCCTACCCATATAATTTGCTTCAATATAACTTAATTGATTACGATCTGTATCTCCTATGTCAGGTAAAAATATTGAAGGGATAGCATATAATACACAACACTTAACTAAATAAAGAATTTTTAAACAATGCTTTAAAATATTTTCTTTAGTTAAATTAATCATTTTTATACTATTTAAATTCTTTTTGGAGATTTAATAAATACTTCTGTTGATTAACTGAAAAATTTTTATCCTCAGCACCAGGGTATAACTTTAAAGTAATGGTAGTGATATTGTTATCAGAGGTTAATTTAACTATATATTTTGGTTTAGGTAATTCTAATTTACTATTGTTATTATTAAATAATTTGCTCAGAAATCCAGGCTCTGAATTATCTACATCCGATTGCAGTATATACACATAATATTCGCCTAATGATCTATTTTTATCTGAGACTCCAAGTCCTGACCTCTCAAGGGCAACTCCAGTCCTCCACCAAGCTCTGTCAAAATAATCATTTATAATTAAATTATTTCCATTCAATCTTCCATTTTGAGAGTCAATATTTTTAACAACATCTGCAGTTATTTTTTTTGCTTGATTTTTATTAATCCCTGAAAAAACCATAAATTGTTCTAAAAATGATAACTGTATTTGTGGGTTTGGTGCAACTGGAACCCATTTTGTAGCTTGATAATCAGAAGGATGAACTCTAATACTTCCAGAATCAGGGTTTTTACACCCTGGATATACTTGATTCATTTCATAGTCTGTTACAAAGATTAAAGTTGAATCTTGGTCTTGCCACAAATTTATTCTATATAAATATTGTGATTTAAGAGAATATTGACTACCAAAACCAATCCAATCAAAAAAAGCCCGAACCCCTGTTTCTGAAACAGTATTATCTCTTTCAGCCCACTCTGTTTCTAATAATCCAATTTTTTGATTATTAATCTTTATATTCAAACCCTGTTGAGTTAAGAAAGAAGTCATAGTAGGCCATAATTGATCTACATTCTTATTCTTAATTTTTAACCATATTTGGGATCCAGCCATTACAATTTGAACATCATTATTATTATTAACTGTATAAGTAGGACCTTCATTCGAATCGGTTAATTTATAATTAGAATTAGAAGTGAATGTTGATAGCCCAGGTGGAGTTATAAGATTAGAGGATGATCTTGCTTCACTAGATAAAGAATCTTTTTCTGTGCTTACAGAGGCACAACCAATTAAAACCATCGGCAAAACTAAAATATAAGATAATCTAAAATTCATATTTAACATCATTTATTCCTTATATTTTAAATAAATCACTATATTCTTGTTGAAGTGATGAAGATAACTCTGTTAAAGGAAGTCTTAGATTGGGAAAACTAATTATCCCCATTTTATATAAACCCCATTTTACAGGGATAGGATTACTTTCTATAAATAAAAATTTATATAATGGGATAAGACTCTTATCTTGTTCAAGTACTAATTCACCACCAGAAATATCTATGTTATTAATCATTGTTATTAATTTCTTAGCAACTACATTTCCTGCAACTGAGATTACTCCATCACCACCTCTTATCATAAATTTTAAGGCGGTAAAATCATCTCCAGAATAAAATTTAAATCCAGCAGGACATTTAGACTTAAGTGCATCTAATCGATCAATATTCCCTGTCGCATCTTTAATACCTTTTATTTTAATCAAATTTGAATTTGCTAACTTTATAATAACCTCATCAGTAATTCCAATTATTGTTCTTGATGGTACATCATATAAAATGATATTATGTTTAGATTTTTCTGTAATTACTTTAAAATGTTGATAAATTCCACTCTGAGTTGGTTTAACATACCCTGGTATAGAAACTAGTAATGCGTCAATATTTTTTATATTATTAAGTTCTGTTATGAAATCTAAATAATCTTGTGTATTTAAATAATTTAACCCCACAATTAACTTTATTCTTTTGTTAACTATATTTACCGCAAATTCAATAAGTTGAAGTTTCTCATTATTTTTTATTGAGGCACCTTCTCCTGTACTTCCTAAAATCACAATTCCAGTTACTTTATCTTCAATTTGTTGCTCTATTAATCTTTTCATTGAATGATAATCAATTTCACAATTTTCTAACATAGGAGTAACTATAGCAGTAATTAACTCTCTCATTAAACATTATTCCTTTTTAAATTTATTTAATAAATTTTTACCAATATTACCCAAAATACTATTATGAATAATTTCATGAACTTTAGATAAATGAATATTTTTTATATTAATAGTTGGATTAAACATATCTCCCTTTACAGTAACAGGTATTATTACAGATTTAAACTCTTGCTGATTAGGAGGAAGCGCACTTTTAATGGTAAATAAATAGTTAATTGTATTTAGAACAAAGTCAATACTCCCAATTCCATTAGCAATAACATACTGAGATCTAAACATAATCATTTCATTTCTACTCACACCATTAACAAAATTTAATGTTGCATTTAATTGATCAAATATAGTTGATTTTTTATAATTTTCATTGATTTTGGAAATTGAAAATAAATTTAGGTTTACCCCCTGAAATGCCCCATGAGTTGCATTTATAATAATATTTCCATTAAATTTTTTGTGAATATCCTGTATTGTTTTAACATTTGCTACGTTTGCAGTTAATTCCATATTAGCTGTTCCAGAAATTGCCTCAACATCAAATAAATCTTTAAATATACCCTGTAAATTTAAATTATAAATCTTTTGCTTAGTTGTAATAGTATATAAATTATTAGTTTTTATAATTTGAGCCTCACCTGTCAGTTTGCCTCCATATATATTGGCACCAAGTTTAGTTATATTTAAAATATTATCTTTTAAATTAAAGTGTACATCAAATTTATTGAGATATATTTTGTTGATGATAATGTTGTCAATTAAAATATCACCTTTCATATCAAGGTACGATAACCATGCAAAAGGGAGGGTATTATTGTTATAATATAAGGGTTTAAATTTCCCATTAGAAACTTCAGTTGTCTTAATACTATTTGCTTTGGCTTTTATTTCTACATATGGTTTTATTCCACTATCATTAATTAAAATATCTAAGACTAAGGGATGATTGTTTAACCGTCCCTGCAAATTTAAATTAAATATTTTACTATCAACATTAAAAACACATAATCCAGATAAAGTGGTTTTTAAATCATTTAGGTTCATTTGCAATTGGTTATTACCGTAGACAGTATTAATATTACATTGAGAAGTTAAAATGCCCGCCTCATCAAATTTTATATTTTTTAGTTGGGTAAGCCCATTAAAATAATTATCTTTATCAATATACAAATATTTTAAATTAGCTTTTTTTACGGATACTTGGATCTTAGAGTTAATAAGTAATTCATTTACTTCTACATCAACTTTGTCCTTAGAGTTAATTTTTTTTAATATCAACGTTAGTTTATCTGAAGAAAATAAATTTGAATTAAATTTAAAGTTATTGCTATTTATATCTCCATAGTAATTTTTAGCTAAGAACTTTCCAAAAATTCGATAAAAATTTATACTTCTATTAGTTAAATCGAACATCATATTAGTATTAAAACTTATTTTTAAATCATGAAATAAAAGTTTAATATTGTAACTATTAAGATAAATAATATTATTCTTAATATCATTGATAGAACCACTACCATTTAGGATTAATTTATCTTTAGGTAATTCGAATCTAAAGACTAATTTATTAGTTCTAAAAGATCTATCAAACTTAATGACTCCATTTTTGATTATATAAGGAACATTTTCATCTATAGAAGATAGACCATCAATCTGAATATTAGTTAATTGACTTAAAAATTTAAAACTATTATCCTTAGCATCTAAAATAGATAAAATTTTACTATTCAATATATTATTTTCATAGAAATGAACATTATTTAGTGAAATTCTTTTAATTTGGTAATTTGCTCCAATCAAACCTATCCAAGACATTTGACAGTTTAAGGTAGAAATGTTCATTAATCTTACATTATCATTCGTAACTACTTGCAAGTCAAAAACCTTTAAGCTTAATCCATGCCAAAATTGAGGGATTATTTTTCCTTTTATTTCTAAATGAAACCTTGAATTACTAAATTGCGAAATAATTAAATTCTTAACATTATTTTCATTAAATAAATAAAAAAAGAAAAAAATAGGACAAACAACAAATATCATTATAACAATAAATGACATCCAGTAAATTAGTCTAATATTCAACTTATTGAATAAATTATATTTTTTCATAATTTCCTACTAAATAAATTAAGATATTTATTATGTAAGTCTTTAACTTTATCCAATAATGTTATTTCATCACTGTTATTATCGATTTTATCATCCGCCATATCTATTTGAATAGTTCTTGGTATTTGTGTTTTGAGTATAGTATTAATCATGTCCTCACTTATTTTACTACGTTCTTTTACTCGTTCTATTAATGTTTTTTGATTACAATCTACAAAAAGACTCCTATCTGTAATACTTAGAAATAAATTATTTTTAAATAATAATGGAACAATAACAATAGTATAGGGGTATTGAATTTTTTTTATTTGCATTGCTACTTCATTAAATATAAGAGGGTGAAGAATATTTTCTAATTTTAATCTAGCGTCACTATCATTAAAAATTAAATTTCTTATTTTCTCTTTATCAAGGACACTATTTTGATTAATATACTGTATACCAAAAAGATTTATAATTTTTTGTTTAACAAACTCATTTTTATCTAAAATATTTTTATTAATAATATCTACATCTATTACGGGAACTCCAATTCCTGCAAATAAGGAACCTACCTTGGATTTACCACTACCAATCAAACCCGTGAGAGAAACTATTTTGGACATTATACAAATCTTTCAATAATATTAGGATTTAAAATTATGAAAAGAGTAACACTTCCTAAAAATGGGCCAAATGGCAACTCTTTATCTATTTTAAAATGCTTACTTTTATTAAAAAATTTTAATAGAATAAATCTACTTAAATAAAATAAAATACCAAGACTTGAAGATATAAATATTAAGAATATAAATTTTGAACAACCAATCCATGCTAATATTGCAGCTAAAAATTTAAAATCACCATACCCTAGACCTTCTTTTTTAGTTATTGACTTATGAATCCAATATATAGTCCATAATGACAAATAACCAATAATGGCACCTAATACCGAGTTTAATAAACTTCCAGAAATTAAACCATTTAAATTAACAAGTAAGCCTATCCACACTAAAGGAATAGTCAACTCATCTGGTAAAATTTTATTATCATAATCTATAAAAATTAAGGATAAAATGAAACTTATAAAAATTAATAAAGCAAAAATTTTAAAGATATCATTAGTTAAGTATGCTACCATTGTAAATAATAATGCAGTTAATAGTTCAACTATCGCATATCTTATTGAATACTTACTCTTACATGATAAACATTTGCCTCTAGTTATAAAATAACCTATAATTGGAATATTAACATAAAAAGGGATGGTTAAACCACAAGCAAAGCAGTGGGAACTAGGAGTTATTAAACTAATTTTTTTAGTTGGTTTCACTTCTAACCCTAGGTAATTGGAGCACTCCAGATCCCATTTATTTTTTAAAATTAAAGGCAATCTATAGATTACTACATTTAAGAAACTTCCTACAATAGCACCAAGGAAAAATAATATGATACCTCTTAATAAAAAACTATTTTGGAAAATGAAGATTAATAAATCATACATAATTATATCCTCCAGCAAGAAAAAATATCTTACAATTAGTTAAAATATAGTACTTCTTTTTAAGTACTAAAATAACATGATTTGTTTTTACTATGAGCATAAATATTTTAAATATAACTTCTTCTTTATTGATGAATTTAATTATAAATAATTAGATTTACATATATTAAATAAATTAATGCTTAATTTTAATAACTTTAACTCTCTCAACCCAATATTGACCGACACTAATTATTTCAAAAATTAGATTATTTAATTTAAAACATGTTCCAATTTTAGGAATATAGTTTAACTCTTTTAATACTAAACCATTAATTGTCAAACTATTCCAATTAAACTTAATATTTAAATTATATAATTCATTTAGTTCCCTAATTAACATAGTACCATCAACTATAAATTCTCCCTTATCATTTTTATAGACCAATGTTTTTCTTTGTGGTGATTC
>CANGJN010000027.1 GCA_947454215.1 Neisseriaceae bacterium
GATAACTAATATCAAAGGATGTGGTTACTTTGGTTTGTGAAATATAATATAAAAGAATAGATGTGTCATAATCACACCCATTAGGTATTCTTTTGATATATAAGTCAAATATAAAAGGTGATGATCCATCAGTATTTATACTAAGGATTCCTCCAAAATTTTGGGTTGAATAGTACCCACCACTTGGCACTACAATATAAACTCTATTATTATTAAAAATTATACCATTTGGATTAAAATAACTATAATTTGTATTAGAAAAATTATCATAGATTAATTTGCCAGTTCCAAATGTTGTATCATACATAAATATGGCTCCAAAATTATTTGCCCCACCATTAGTTGTCGCAATATAAATGTTACCATCAGATCCTTGTACTAGAGAATTAGGATTTGCACCATAATGATTGCTACCAGCACCATTAAAACTAACTGGAGAATTAAATTGATTGGTTGAAAGATTATAAGCTGAGAGTGTTCCTAACTTTCCCCAGCCACCATTCATGGTAGTCATATATAAAATATTATTCTTTGCTAAAATTAAACCACCTTCAGGATTTTCTCCATCGCCATTAACACCAGAGAAATTATGTATTACAGTATAATTTGTACCACTACTAGAAATTGAGTAAAGTAATCCTTTACCATAATCCCCACCTCCATATGTAGTACCATATACAGTTTTCCCATCAATAGAAAATGCCAAATCAGAATGTGTCCCTGAACTAGGAATATCAGGAGCAAAAATATGCAGAATAGTGAGATTATTACCGTTTAAGTCCATTTTAGATAATGTTGCATTTTGATTATTAGCAAACTCTAAGGATGTCATATATAACCAACCATCAGGACCTAATGCAATGCTATTTGGCACTGAAATACTTTCACTATCACTAGAAAAACTATGAAGAACGGTAAAATTACTACCATTTGAATTTATTTTATAAAGTATGCTATCCTTATTAGTTTCAATTACACCGTAAAAATACAGTACGCCATTTTCAACATTAGGTATTAGTTTATCAATAGGAGTTAGTGAACCATTACCTAATACTGATTTAAATTTAAATACAACTTGATATTTAGTGCCATCTGATTTCAATTTAAAAATATATGCAGATGTATCACTAAGAGAAGAGCAATTGTAATTGTAGGATGTACCATATAAATAGCCATCTGTACCAGATACTAATGAGTTTATTTTTTTACATATAGCATAATTTAAGTTTAAAACAATACTAAAGATTAAGATTAACAAAATTTTCATTAAAAAACCCTTATAAACAATATTACGAACTATTTTTTAAAAAATTATTTGATGTTTTATTAACAAATTAACTATGTAAAATTGATAAATATTTTAATAAATATTATTAAATTAAGGTTTTACATAGGTAAAGGTAAAAGAAATAAGAACTTTATTAAGTGATATTCAAACGACTTTACACAAGCAAAGTGCACATAGATATCTAGAAAAATTTTCTAGTTGTTTTTAGTAATAATACTTAGAAAATTTTTATATAAATTGAATAGGATATTATAACTTAAAATCAAACTTTCTGTCAATTTTTTTGATACTTATATAATGTTAATATTAGCACCAATTCGTCACTCTAAATGCCATAACAAAAATTTATTTCTTCATTTTTGTTATCAGGAGTATTTCTTAAAAATAATAAGAAATTAGAGTTTTATTTAGTATTATTATTTAAATAACTAACATATGCGTTAATATTTTCTAGTATTTTTCTATTTAAAACCATAAGATCAATATTTTTTTGTTTTAGTCTTTCTTAAAAAAGCATTATTTGTATACTTTAAGTGTCCTTCTTTATTTGAACTAATATTGGCTAAGATTGTTAGAGAAGTTCGGTTTTTAATATTATCTTATCCATGGTCTATCATCCTCTACCTATTTTTTACCCTTCTCCTCATGATTGGGTGCTAAATCTCATAAACTTAAAATTTGACGTTCAAAACATTTGCCTAATTCTTGTATTGATTAACTAATGATCTAGAAATATTTTCTAGAAAAGCAATTATCGATTTTATCGAGTCAGACAATATTCAATAAGTTATTAGGGGATTGAAGTTTATTCTTTTGTTGAACTAATTAATTTTTTAGGCACCTTATTCTACTAATTAAAGTACTTAAAGTATTACATTTCCTTTATTAATGACTGTATATCTTGTTCTGCTAATATTTTAGCATCAATTGTGTCTGATTTACCTTTAAACTCTAATTTTTTGAATTGTTTTTCCATTCTTCTATTCTCTCTATGAAAAGTAAAATTATGTTTTTTATAATTAAGTCATTAATTTGGTTTCATAGCATTTAGTGTTTTGAAAGAAAAATAGATTTTTATCTTTATTTTCTAATTTGATAGGAGCAATTTGTATATTTGATACACATTATTTTCATACTTATAACTTTTATTATTACAAAAATAAATCGTTCTTATTCTTATTCTTATTTATGTGTCTATTTATAATAAAATTAACATACATAAAATATCAGTACTAAAAATTAAGATTATAAGTGGAGGTTTAATCTCAATTGAATATTCAATTGTATTTGAGTTGGCATAAGATTTTATGATTGATTAGATCAATATGTTTTCATTGAACAAATGCCAAATTGATAATTAACTGTACAACTGTTATCAAATTTTAAATATTGAATATGTTTTATCCTAAAAAATATATATAATTAAGATGATATTTAATTTAAATAAAATATTTTAACTTACAATATGGTTTTTTTAAGTAAAAAAAAATAGACATCTTTCCTATCTAACTTAAAAGGAAATGAATAGTTAATTTAATAATGTTTATACTTAAATCTGCAATAAATTATGGTTTTTTGATATTTAGTAATTTTATTATTATGAAAGTAATAAAATATAAAATAAATTATCTACTTTTTTCTTCATCATTTTAACAATCATTTGCTCAGATGTTAATAAGTATAAAGTTTGCATCTATGTCTTAATTTATGATATAATTATAACCTGTGTTTTACTACTATTTTAATTAAAACTCTAAATAATTGTTCTTTTAAAATGAATCCATTCTAAAAAATCCCCCACCAAATTGTGCCTTTTATGATTATATTGATTCATTTTTTTCTTTAGGTACTTATGAATTTTTTCAAAAAAAATATTTTATCGCTGATAAAGTTAAAAAATATAAAAATAATGATGTTTTTAGATTTTATTCTATTACCATTAGCTTTGTTCACAGCAATTATGTTGAGATTAGGTGCTAATTGGGATCATCGATTAGATTCAGATATATGGATCTTTTTATCTCTTCCTCTATGGACTATACCAGTATTTATGAAATTTGGTTTATATAAATCCATTATAGAATACTTTGATGAAAAAATAGTTGTTATAATTTTTTTAGGTGTAAGTATTTCTGTTTTAATTTTAGTAAGTGTTATGTATTTGTTTCACATATATTCATTGCCAAAAACTGCAATTATAATTTTTTGGGTTATTGCTTTAGCATATATTGGAGGAACAAGATTTATTATGAAAGGGATATTAAGTAAGTTTAACTTTATACCCAAAAAAAATATTGTAATTTATGGTGCAGGTAGTGCCGGATTACAGCTATGTATGACATTGAAAAATAATCCAGAATATAATCCTGTATTTTTTATCGATGATGATTATAAAAAAACTAATAAAATAATAAAAGGTCTAAAAGTTATTCATCCATCAACTTTAGATAATGTCATAAAGCAAAGTAATATTGAGTCAATTTTAGTTGCTATGCCTTCTATAAAAAAATCAAGACAAAGAGAGATAATTAACAGTTTAGAACGTTTATCTTTAAGTATAAAAGTTTTACCATCTATAGGTGATTTAATCAAAGGAGAGGTAACGGTAAGCAATGTAAAAGAAGTTGAAATTGAGGATTTATTAGGTAGGGATACTATAGAACCTGATTTTAATTTAATGTCAAAGAATATATTCAATAAGGTAGTTTTAATTACTGGAGGTGGTGGTTCAATTGGAAGTGAGTTAGTAAGACAAGTTTTATTGTATGGTCCAAACAAATTGATAATATTAGATCATTCTGAGTTTGCGATATACTCAATTGAAAAAAAAATACAATGTCATAAACAAAACGCTATTTTTATTTTGGGATCTGTTACTGATGAACAATTGATGCATAATTTATTTCAGCAATATAAAATAAATACTATTTATCATGCGGCGGCTTATAAGCATGTTCCAATAGTTGAATCCAATCAGATAAATGGAATTTATAATAATTCTATTGGAACATATATTATAGCCAAATTAGCAATGAAGTATAATGTTGATATAATGGTATTAATTTCAACTGATAAGGCTGTCAGACCAACTAATATAATGGGTGCTAGTAAAAGATTGGCTGAGATGATTATGCAGGCATTTAATCATGATTCAACATACACTAAATTTACCTTAGTAAGGTTTGGTAATGTATTAGGATCATCTGGATCGGTTGTTCCAATATTTAAAGAACAAATTAAATCTGGTGGACCAGTTACGGTTACTCATCCAAATGTTATTAGATACTTTATGACAACCACAGAGGCTGTAGAATTGGTTATACAGTCTAGTAGTATGTCTAAAGGAGGAGAGGTCTTTATTTTAGATATGGGTTCCCCAGTTAAAATTATTGATTTGGCTCATAAAATGATTCATCTGAGTGGTTATACAATAAAAGATGAAATTAATCCTAGTGGTGATATAGAAATTAAATTTACAGGGTTAAGAGCAGGAGAAAAACTGTATGAAGAGTTATTAATAAAAGATAACCCAATTGATACGACTCATTCAAGAATAAAGATGGCTAATGAGAACTTTATTCCTTTAAATGAGTTAAATTTAAAATTGACATTATTAATTTCAGAGATTGATAAATATAATGTTAGTGAGGTATTAAAAATTATAAAAAATTTAGTTTCTGAATGCGGTGATAATTAATTTTTTAATCATGGAGTAACTAACTTATGCAAAATTTTTTTAAGTTGATAATTTTAAACTTTTTTATGATGAGTTTTGCTTTAACTCATCACCATTTTCATCGTCATCATCATAAACACCATCATCACCATAAAAATCTAAAGGTCTTAAATTCTAAGAAGTATTATATTCATAGTAATAATAATATAAATCACAATCAATATTTATCAATATTCAGAAATGAACAAAAAAATGACTCTAAGACATCTTTAATTGGTAATACTCAATTTAAAGGTTTTATACAGAAAATAGGAAATAAACCTATATTGAGATCGTTTTCAGTTTTAGTAGTTGATCCTTTAAATAAGATTATATATATTAATAAAAATATAGATGTAGTTTTACCTATTGCATCTATTTCAAAATTGATGACTGCGATGGTTGTTTTAGACTCCAAAGTAGATTTAGAAAAGTATGTAGAGATTATGTTAGATGACAAAGATACTTTACGTAATACAAGATCTAGATTACAGCCAGGTTTAGAGTTTAAGAGAAAAGATTTGTTGCTTTTAGCATTAATGTCATCAGAGAATAGAGCTGCTCATGCACTTGCTAGAACAACTTTTTCTGGTGGAACTGATGAGTTTATAAAAAAAATGAATGCTAAAGCAAAAGAGTTAGGAATGAGTAGCACTTTTTTTCATGATCCAACAGGATTGATTACTACAAATCAATCTACAGCATCTGATTTATATAAAATGATAAATGCTGCAGTAAGTTATTCTTTAATTAAACAATTTACTGAAAGAAAAAATTTGACAGTAAAAATTAATGGCAGATATATAAATTATATGAATAGTGATGCATTGGTAAGGGCAGGTAAACTTAATGTTATTTTATCAAAAACTGGCTTTATAAATGAAGCAGGACATTGTCTGGTCTTGTATTCTATGATAAATAATAGTCCAGTAATTATGATATTTTTGAAAAGCCAAGGAAAAAATGATAGGATTTTGGATGCATTAACTGTTGCAAATTATATTAAAAGAAATAAGAGTTCCAACGTAATTTTGTAGTTAATCCGACATTCCGCACTTCTTTTTAAAAATATAACATTTTGATTTAATTAAATTTATATATAATTTTTGGAAATTATCAAATATTCTTTTAATTTAAAATAAAATTATAAATGTAGATTTTATCGTATTTAATAAATTTAATTAAAAAATTTTAATATTTTATTACAAATATAAATATCACTTAATATGTTGATTTATTTTATTAATTTTTTAATAAAATAAACTGCGGAATGTCAGTTATAACGTGGAAATTGTATAATTTATTAATTAAAACTTATTTAATAACACTATAGAGTTCTCATAGACATTTAATTTTAAGCATATTTTGATTACTTCAATATAATATTCCATACCTGTATTCTACTTGTATTATTTTTACTTTTACAAATAAAAGACAGGAGTTGCTACTCCAATAACTCGTCTTCCCCATGAACGTGTGGGTGTTTCTAAAGTACCTGAAAATAAAATTTATGGGTAGCGTTTAGTTAATGATTATTACTTTAGGAGATTGATGGAGACTATTTTATAAATCATTTATAATTTAAGTTTATTACATTGTAAAGTATTTTCATATTTAATACTAAATTAATACTATTGTGTTGGTATAAATTGAACTTAGTAATATATAGTTAAAGATAATACTTAAATGGTTCTAATGTTTATGTCTGTTTTATTTAGATAGCCAATTTATATAGTTTAATTATATTTTAAGAATTTAATTTGGATTAAGGTTTTACAATTTATTTATCAATTTGGAGATGGTGTGTTATTATGAACGAGAAGTTGATCCAGTTAATTTTTAATAGAAATGCAAATAAATTGGTTTCATTTTATGATTTATATGAGCAGGTGGCAAATGAATTATTAAGCAGGGTTGAGTATTTAAAATTCAAAAAATATGTATTGCTAGATTTAGGAAGTGGTTTAAATATAGATTCTAAAATTCTTAGTAAATATTTTAATAAAAGTTTATTATTAAAAATTGATTTTTCTCTTAATATTTTAAAATTATTTGGCTCTAAATTAAAATTTTATAATAAATTTTTTCCAAAAAATCAGTTTGATATTTGTGCTAATGTTTATAATTTACC
>CANGJN010000028.1 GCA_947454215.1 Neisseriaceae bacterium
AACTTTATTTTTACTTCAAATTTATAAAACCTCCTCTAATTGAAAGGGAGGAATTGTAAAATATAAGAATAAGTAACCGATTTATTTTATTTATTTTAAAAAAAAGTGTTACAAAGATTATAGGAAATTTATTATGAAAATTATTGCTTTATTAATTTTATTTTTAACTAATATAGATGTACATGCATATGAAAGTTGTGATGATTTATACAATTTATTTGTAAGAAGAAATTTAACTGAGCTAATCCACCATAATCCATATCCATTTGTAAATCTAGGTCAACCCATAATATTATTCAATAATGGTAAGATTCTTTTTCCAGATTTAATTTCTAAAAATCTAAAAGAAATTTCATCACGACTCTTTCTCAAAATAACTTTAAAAGAAGCTTACCCAGTATGGGATAAAATAAAAAAACCAACACTTAAAAGTATTGATTTTCATGGAACTGTAATAATTTATAATCTAAAGGATAATAATCTATACGAATATATAGTTAATAATAATGATAGACATGACACAATAATTACCTGTTATATAACAAAACAGGGACGAAGTTATTTAAAAATTGATTCTGATCAAAGCAAGACACAATCATATAAAGTGAGTTTACGTAGTTTAAGTGATATTAGAGAAGTACCTGTTACTCCTAATCAAGACGCTTCTCAAAAAACAAAATTAGATATATCTGATGAAGGAGTTGAAAGTAAAGATAGAAATTGTAGTAATCTAAGTTTATATGAGAATAAATGGTCATTTATAATAAACAGCGAGAGTTTAATTGAAACTAAATTAAATAGTATAATAACCAAAGATGACGAAGAAATTGCAGTTAATATTGATGAAACACAACCAAAACAAAGATATATTGGCAGTTTATATAAGTATACAAATAAAGATTTAACGAGTGGTCCTGAAAAAGTTTTATTAAAATGTAAAGAATTTGAAGATGAAAAAACGAAAATAACAAAATATAGAGTTTATGTAATCAAATTAGTTGAAGAAGGGGTAAGTGATATATTATTTAGTTTTGATTTGAATAATATTTCAATACTTAAGAATACAGAGATTGAGAAAAACTATAATTCAAAAAAATTATTTAATCTTCCTGCAAGCACTAGAGCAGATTCTGAGTTACATACTTCTGGTCAAAATATGCCTAAGTCTAAAGAAGTGGTTCCAAGTGAATCAAATATTGAGGATGAACCTAAATATACTTTTAAAGATTGCTTCTATCTCGAGAATAACATGGAAAATTATTATTTTAAAATATTAGATAAAGAAATATTGCCACACGAGTGGATTCACAGTAATAGAAAGAATGTGGCTATTAAATTAGAAAGTTTAGATTCTGTTGGTACTAATTATAGAAATTATTCTGGATTTATTTTTAGTTATAATGAAGATAATTTTAAAATTAACCAGGAGGTGGATAATCAAATCTTTATTAAATGTATAAAAATTGAGGATCACTATAAAATACGCTTGTATAAAGAACCTAACCCTGAACATTATATTGAGTTACCTTTTCAAAAAATTGAACTCTTGGATAGAAATTTTTCATTCTCTAAAAATGAACACTCTACTACTGCTATTAGTGAAGAGCATTTACCAGGCCTTACTTATTCAGCCTCAACTAGTTTTAACCCACATAAGTGATTATGCCCAACTACCTCAAATTCAAAGATTGCAGATATTTATAATAATGATAAATGTAAGGTAATTACTGACGCATTTCAAAATAAAACTAAACTAAAAATATTTAGAGAAAATCTGTTGCTACCTTTTTCAGTTAATAAAATTTTAAATTTTGGAACTCTATCATATATATTAATTTCGGTTAATAAAAAACTCACTGAAAAGTCCTATAAAGTTTATATAGAAGAGTTTTATAAAAATATTTCAGGAGATAACAAAGATTCTATTAATACTTTTGAAACTGAAATAGAATGTGTTATTGGTAGAGAGAGTACCAAACTTTATATAAGACAAAAGAGAAAAGGACTTTATAAGTATTTTTCAGATATAGAAAATGTTATGCCTGTTGTTACAAATAAATAAAAGATAAAAATTAAATATTAGGAATTAAATTTTCTATAATTTTTTCTAGTTTCAGAACTTGCAGAAATAGGATTTCTAAGATCAAGATTTATAGACTTAGGACGTCTAAAGTACATACTACAATAAAATATACACTTTTATACCAATATATCTATAAGTGGTTAATTGTTTATGGAACTAATGTATGAATTCTAGGTTAAATTAAAGTGAAATATAACACATATAACATCGTATAAATTTATTTCAACTAAAATTATATTCAAAATAAAAAGCATTTAGTTATTCTTTAAATTTGTTAAATTTTTAAGGTTCTATAATGTTAAACTTCTCTATAAATCGTGCCTCTATTTTATATGGTCAACCCAAACGTAGTGATATTTCTAGATGGTTAAAATCTTCTTTATTACAAAAGTATAAAAATGTTTTTTTAAATATTTCTATTGTTAATAAAGAATCATCAAAAAATTTAAATTTTTCTTATAGAAATAAAAATTACCCAACAAATGTTATTAGTTTAGAATATGAAGATTCTACTATAAATAATTTTTTATTAAGTGGAGATATTATTTTATGTCATGAGATAATAGTTCAGGAGGCAGAATTGCAAAATAAAAAAATCATAGATCATTATGCTCATCTTATAGTACATGCAATACTTCACTTACAGGGATTAGATCATGAGAATGACGATGATGCCGAAATTATGGAAGCAGAAGAAATTAAAATTTTATCTAAATTTGGCATTCCAAACCCTTATAAATGAAAAGATCTATAATGGATTTTAAAAATTTTATTTAAATTAAAAAAGTATTGAAGTTATGGTTAAAACAAATCGATTAAGAGTTAAACAAATAGTAATATATAATTATATTGGTATAAAATTTAAATAAAATTATACTTTATCTTTGCTTTAAATTTATAAAGACCTTCTATACTTATATGGGAATAATTGTAAAATCCAAAAAATAAATCACTGACTTACGTCATTAATTTTTAAAAAGTATTAAAAATGGTTATGGAAAGATTTATTAAATATTTATATGAAAAGAAATTTAAAAATAAATATGATTTAATAAAAATATTGCATAAATTTAATTCATTAAATATTATAAAATTTGATTCTGTTTCAATTTTAGAAACGATAATAAATGCAGAACAAATCAAAGCAAAAGATATTATGATTCCAAGAATATCTATTGATTTTATCAATATAAATGATAATATCGACAATATCATAAATAAAATTATTTTAACTAGACATTCTAGATTTCCAGTTATTGATGGAGAATTGGGAAATGTAATTGGAATATTGCACACCAAAGATTTATTTTCCATAGTAAAAACAAAAGAAAACTTTAATCTGATAGATTTAGTTCGTGATGCTTATTTCGTTTCTAATCTAAAGCCAATAGATGAACTTATGTTTGAAATGAGAACTAGACAGAACCATATGGCAATCGTAGTTGATGAATTTACTAATATTGTTGGATTAATAACATTAGAGTTGATTGTAGAACAATTTCTTGGAGAAATTGAAGACGAACATGATTCTATAGATGGTGAGAGAAATATTATTTTCATTGATGAGAATCAATACAGAGTAAAAGGTCATTGTAAATTAAATAATTTAAATAATGTTTTAAATTTGAAATGGAAAGATGAAATAGTTGAAACTGTAAATGGTTATTTAATTAAGAAATTAAAAAAAATTCCAAGGATTGGAGAAATAATTGTTTTAGATGATGTAGAATTAGAGATTATTAATGCTGATAGTAGAAAAATAAATTTATTACAAATTACTAAAAAGAAAAATAAATGATTTACCTAACAAATATATATAAAAAGCATAAAGTTATTTATTTTTTTTTGTCTGCAATTCTTTTATGCACCACTTTTGCTCCATTAAATTTTGAATTTGTTGCTTGGATTTCTTTATTTATATTTATATTAATAATAGATAACGACATACTATTCTTAAATAGTTTTATAGATGGACTAATATTTGGAATAATACTCTTCTTACCATTAATGTATTGGATGTTTTATTCATTATATAAAGTTATTCATACTGGTTTTTATGTTGCAATTATTTCCTACATATTATTCTGTCTAACATTATCTATATTCATTGGATTATCTACCTTAATATATAAAAAAATCAAAATTAAAAATACAACAATTAATCGAGTTTTTTTATTTCCTAGCATTTGGGTTTTTTTTGAGTGGATTAGAGGATGGATATTCACTGGTTTTGGATGGTTTGATATCGGATATACACAAATAAATAATCAAGCATTAAAGTATTTTTTACCTATATTAGGTATTTATGGTTTATCATGGTTAGTTATAAGTATTTCTGGTGTATTGTCACTAATTATACCCATGGTTTTTTTTAAAAAAAAAACCAACTTAACTATTTTATATTTAGGTTATTTAATTATAATAATAATTATAGGTGATAATTTAAGTAACATTAATTATACCAAACCATATGGAGAAAAAATTAAAGTTGCCTTAATTCAAAGTAATATAGGAACTAGTAATAAATGGATAGGAAGTAGCAGTATTGACTATTATGCAAAACAAATAAAAAATATTAAAGCAGATATAATTTTCACACCAGAAACAGCCATAACTACTTTTGAAAAATTTTTACCGACTGATTATTTAAACTCTTTAGCCAAATTTGCCAAAAAAAATAATGCAAATTTAATTATAGGAATGCCTATAATTATTGACCAATATGAAAACTATGTCAATGCTGTGATGCTAGTAACCAATAGTAAAAGACCATTCTATTCTAAATACCATTTGGTACCATTTGGCGAATATATTCCTTTTAAAGATATTTTATCAACCTTATATTCAAAATTTTCTATTCCAATGGTAGGATTTGTTCCCGGAAATATTAATCAAAAACCAATGGTTATTGGAAATGAAAAAATTGCATTTGATATTTGTTATGAGAATGGTTTTGGTTCCGAATTAACCACTGCTTCTAAAGAATCTACTTTAATGGCAAATGTTAGTGACATGATGTGGTATGGTAACACCTTTGCCATGTATCAACACTTACAACTATCACAAGCTAGAGCACTAGAGAATCAGCGCTATTTTATACAAGTAACTAACTCAGGGGTAACAGCCATTATAGATAAATCAGGAAAGGTTCAATCTGAACTTCCTCCTTTTAAAGATATCGTACTTTATGATGAGGTTCAAGGTATGATAGGGATAACTCCCTATCAAATATATGGAAATAAAATTATAATTAGTATTTGTTTAGGGATAATTCTTTTATCTCTTTTATTAAGAAAATTTAAAGCATTTAGAATTTAAATAAAAATATTAATATAGGATATATAACTGTAAAATATCATATACAATATTTATTCAGTTTGATATTTTCATAATTAATTTAAAAGTTTTTTATTGACATATTATTATTTGTTTAATATTTTAGATATTATTTTCTCGTACATATTAATTTTTCAAATATTTTATCTAATTTTGACCATATTTTTTTACCACAATATTTATTATATGATAAAATAAATTGTTTATAGATAAACTAGCATGTAGAATATTTAAACCAACAATAAAGTATTGAACATTTAAAGTAAAGCAATTGTGTTGCCATTTTATGAAGTAGCAAAATAAACTTGACAACATAGTTTATTTAATAAATTTATTTAATCAGATACTTTCTAAAATGGTTTATAAAATAAAATTGGCAAATTGTTGTTCATAATTCAAATAAACTAAAATACTCATTAGCATACAGAAATTTTTATTAGAAAATTTGATAAGTAAAATTTTAAAGGATATTTTAAATGTTTAATTCATGTAGATATTTATTACTATTCGTAACTAATTTGTCTTTAGCCATAACAATTTTTAGTTGTAGTGACTTTTCTATGCCAGGGAATTATAGATTAGATAAAGCAATTATCAATGATAAAGAAGTTTTTAATGTAGAAATAGATATAACTACACCTGCTAAAAATTTAACTATTGAACCTACAGATTATGGACTTCGTAGTGATTATGTTCTTGAAGGTACTATTCTAACGAATCAAATACAATTTAAATATTGTACTGATTTAAAATCAGAGGAATTTCCCAAAATATTCTTAACTAATGATTTAAAGCAAGATAAAGTTTCTTCAACAATAGATATAACAGCTTCTGAAATAATAACTTATAAACCCCCAACAGTCTCATTACCTGAAGAGTTGAATACTATTGATACTTATGAATCAGGAAAAGTTCCTATGTTAAATAGAGATATAACGAAAAATAACATATCATTAATTCCTGTGGGGCCACCAGTTAATCATAGTGAAGATAAAAAACATGGTACAAAGAGAAAATGTTCAGATGGATCTGATAGTAATCGAGAATCTAAACATCATAAAAATGAATCCTATCCTGATAAAATTGACTGTTATAAATTAAAACCAGGACGATACAAACTCCACGATAGAGAGGATTTAAATATACTAATAATTAGTTCAGTTTATATTCCACATAAATATTATTCGGTTAAAGGATTTCTAAAATATAGTAATTTTTTTTCGGTTCCTATTTATAGATATCGTACAGATAGTGAAAATTTAATTTTTTCAGTAGCACGAAGACTTACGAAAACTATGCGAAATGATAGAAATTTTACTGAAGCAAATTCTATAGAATACAAAGTACCTAAAATTAAATTCATTGATAAAAACTTTACTGATGATAAAGGATCTTATG
>CANGJN010000029.1 GCA_947454215.1 Neisseriaceae bacterium
AAGATTAAAGGGAAGAATATGTTGGGATGGGTTACATGTATAGAACAATCTTCTCTTGTTCCTAAAAAATTTATTGATGAATCTGCAAAATGTAATCATACTAATATTGACGATAATCTTAAGGAAACTTATTTTACTAAGGAAGTCGGTGAAAAAATAGAGGATTTATATTACATAAAAGACAAAGTAAGTGAATTAGGCTACGGACAACAAATGACAATTCAAATATTACAAGATGGAGGACCTAAATATAAAAAATTCATCTCTATGGTAATTAAATTGAATCCCGATAAAGGAGAAAATGTTTATTACGATATTGATCTTTTTTTCCATAATGATTATTATGATGTGACATTTATCTCTTCAATAAAGCATGCGATTATTAATTTTAAAAAAGATTCCTATCTTACTATAATAGAAATTAACACAGATGCTAATGATATCGCTGATAAAGAAGTTTTTGCCTACCTTACTGCTAGGGTATATATTACTAATGATAACCAGACAATGTCTGTTGCTCACAATAAAATTAGTGATAATGAAAATAATATCGATTGGGATGATATAGAACCATTTATTGCCAATGATAATACCTATCACCAGCCATTAACTCATAAACATAATGAAATAGCAGGTTCTAGTTTCTCTCAAGACTTACAAGATAAAAGAATGGAAAAAACAATTGGTGCTGTAGCAAGAGATGAACCAAGTAATAGTCACGAAATAGCAACTGAAAGTAGTGGTGCTGAAGCTATTGGAAGTAATCCATTGATAAATGAATTACATGAAACAATTGACAATAAAGACGTATTAAAATTTAATGATATTTCAATATATAATACTAGTGCAATACAAGGAATTATTAAGAATTTAGCTGAAAATCAATCAATTGAATTAACTGATCCACGCAAAGACCCTTTAAAAAATAAATATATTAGTATAATAATTAAAATTGATAAAAAAAGATTAGATAAATCAGATTATAGTATTACTTTAATAGATAAAAATGGTACAAAAAAAGCATTTATTTGTAGCAAAATAATTTTAACAATAGATAGAAGTTACTTAAGAATTAAATTTTCTAATAGAAATTCTGATCCACTGGTGGTAGTTATTAATGATACTGTTAAAAAAATTATAGATGGAGAAATCTCGCAATCAATTACAAACTATGAGTTAAAGATATCTACAACTCTATCATTTAAAGAAAAATTAGATGAAATAAAAGATTATACCCAAATAATAAATGATTTAAATCATGAGAATGGGAAAAATTTTGTATCTATAATTCCTAATATTACGGAGAATGATCACATAACTATAGATAGACTAATTAAAAATTTAAATTCTCAAGGAGTGCTGATATTTCTCAAAAATGAAACTGTTTACAGTAAAAAAAATTATGAAAAAATAAAAATTACTACGACTCAAAAAGAAAATGCAAGTAATAAAATAAAATATTATAATATTGATATAACAAAGGAAGGTAAAGTAACAGGCCTTAAAAATGAACATATTTCAATTAATAGTCAAGGAAAGTATATACATATGTTGATTAGACATACATTAAATTATGAAACTACTACAACAGTGCTAACAATTAGGGACTTTCATTTATTTAGTTCAGAAGATTCTCACAAATAATAATTTATTCGTATCTATAATAGTCTATCTATAATTGTAGAAATGATATTATTTAAACGTTTAAATTTGTGAGCCAATATCAATTTTTTATTTACTTAACTATCTTTATAAAAAGTAACATTAGTGCTTTTAATTATATTTTATTTGATTTCTTGAGACAAATTATTTATATATACCCAATCTTCCTTAGTTATTTCAGTAATTGATAACCTATTGCCTTTTTGTAAAACCTTGAGATGTGCTAAAGACTTATGACATCTTAATTCTGTTATTGATACATAATCAAGTTTTTTATCAAACTGAACATCAACACACCACCATCTAGGATTTTCTAGAGTACTTTTGCTTTCATAATATTCGCTCGATGGAATAAATTGAAGTGTTTCTGGATGCGCTAATGTAACTACTTTAACTACACCATAAATTCCTGGATTTTTGCAAGATGAATGCCAAAAAAAAGCCAGATCATTTATCTGCATGTGATTGCGCATAAAATTTCTAGCCAAATAGTTTCTTATTCCAAACCATTCGATTGTTTTATTGGGAAGTTTTTCTAAAGCATCAATACTTAATTCTGAAGGTTCTGATTTCATTATCCAATATTTCACAAAATATCCTTATTTAAATGTCCATATTTTACTTAATAAAAAGGTTAAAATAGGTGTTAATAAAGTTGGTATAATAGCATAATGGGGATCAACTTTTAAAATTTTGGTTATAACTCTAACACTAGATATATTAAGAGCTAAACCTAATAAACTGGTAACAGCAAATTTAAAAAACTCTTTATGAGAAAAATTATGTTTTCTATTAAAAGTAAACCTAACATGTCCTTGATAGGCTATAATCATTCCCAAACCATTACCTATTATCATAGCCACTGATGGATACAATTTTAATCTAAGTCCAATAACATAACTAAAGGTTTGAACAACCCAAGCGACAGCTCCTACAACCAAATATATCAATAATTGAATTAGATTTTTTCTTTTAAATATATTTTTCAATACTATAATCTCTTTTTTAAATTTTAAGAATAGGAAAACCTTTTTTGGCATAAATTAATAATAGTGATATAGCTGCAGGAGTTATTCCAGAAACTCTAGAGGCTTGGCCAATTGTTTCAGGTTTAAACTTATTTAACAATTGAATTACTTCATTAGAAAGACCAATAATTTTACTATAATCTATATTATTTGCTAATCTTAAATGATCTAAATATTCATTTTTACCTACCTCTTCATTTTGACGTTTAATATATCCAGAATATTTAATTTGAATCTCTACTTGTTGACAAACTTCTTCGTTATTTATTTCATTAAATTCAAAATTAGGAAATTTTTTTAAATCAGCATAAGAAAACTCTGGTCTTTTCAAAATATCGTAAAAAGAATACTCTCTATCAAGTTCTTTACCAATAATATTTATTACTTTATCATTTTCTGGCATATTTGGATAAATAAATTTAGATTTTAATCTATCGATTTCGCTATCTACCTTTTCCTTTTTATTAGAATAAATTTGCCAATGATTTAAATCTATTACTCCCAAATTATAAGCTATCTCAGTTAATCTTGCATCAGCATTATCCTCTCTTAGTTGCAATCTATATTCAGCCCTAGAGGTAAACATTCTGTAGGGTTCTGTTACTCCTTTGGTAACTAAATCGTCTACCAATACCCCTATATATGCATTATTACGCTTTGGAACCCATTGATCTTTTTCAGATACAAATAGTCCTGCGTTTATTCCTGCCAATATTCCTTGTGCGGCTGCCTCTTCATAGCCAGTAGTTCCATTTATTTGTCCAGCTAAAAATAATCCTGAAATTAACTTTGACTCTAATGTTGACTTTAGAAATGTTGGATCAAAATAGTCGTATTCTATAGCATAACCTGGTCTAATTATGTGTGCATTTTCTAAGCCTACCATGGACTGAACCAATTCTAACTGGACATCGAATGGTAAGGACGTTGATATTCCATTTGGGTAAAACTCATTTGTAGTCAAACCCTCAGGCTCAAGAAATATTTGATGCCTTTCTTTATCTTCAAATCGGTGAATTTTATCTTCAATAGATGGACAATACCTAGGACCAACACCCTCTATAACACCAGTATATAATGGTGATCTAGATAGGCCAGTTTTAATTATTTCATGAGTTTTTAAATTTGTATGGGTAATGTAGCATGGTATTTGTTGTGGATGATAGTCTCTTTTTCCTCTGAATGAAAATACTGGTAAAGGATAATCACTTGGTTGTACTTGTAATTTATCAAAATTAATAGTTCTACCATCTATCCTAGGGGGTGTTCCTGTTTTTAATCTTTTTAAAGGTAAGTTATAATTTCGCAAATTTTGGGCTAAATTTAAAGAGGCAGGATCTCCTGATCTTCCCCCACTATAATTCTTTAATCCAATATGAATTTTACCATTTAAAAATGTACCGTTTGTTAAAATTACAGATTTAGCATGAAATTCAATACCACTTTGTGTTATAATACCAACAACTTTATCATTTTTAATAATTAAATCATCTACTGCTTGTTGAAAAATTTTTAAATTAGATTGATTTTCTAAGGTTTTCCGGACATAAGCCTTATATAACAACCGGTCAATTTGTGCTCTGGTAGCTCTAACTGCGGCACCCTTTCTGGAGTTCAAAATTCTAAATTGAATTCCTGAATAATCAGCTGCAATTGCCATAATACCACCCAAAGCATCTATCTCTTTAACTAAGTGGCCTTTACCAATCCCTCCAATTGAAGGGTTACAAGACATTTGACCTAATGTTTCTATATTATGTGTGACTAAAAGTGTACTAAGACCCATTCTACTTGAAGCCAAACATGCCTCTGTCCCAGCATGTCCACCACCTACAACAATAACATCAAATTTTTCATTAAAAACCATTTAGAATTCCTATAAAGTATCAAAATATCTTTGTAAAATTACACATGCTGCTAAATCATCTAATTTATTTTTTTGTTTATATCCATGGACACCTTGTTGACTCAACATTTCAGTAGCAACTAAAGAAGAGTAATCTTCATTAATAAAAATTATGGGTAAATTATAATTATTATGTAATTTATTTTTAAATTTATTTATTTTTATCATAAGATTCTTTTTATTTTCTTGATTATCAGTTACCCCTAATACAAATAATTGAGGACTCCATTTTTTTACAATTTTGTCTATTTCAATAAAAACTTTAAATTTTACAGGCTCTGAAATTATTTCTAGAGGGTGAGGTATTTTAAGAATGGTATTGCCAATAGCAACTCCAATATTAATTAATCCAATATCAAAGGCAATTACAATATTAGATTGGAGAAGATTTTTCATAAATTAAATATCCTGATTGTTTTATTCCCAATAACTTTAAAGCCTCATTATATCTATGATTTGGGTCAACATCAAAAATTAAATCTTTAACAGCTTTAACAACAAGCCAATTTCCGTAAAGTTCATTTAATAATTGTTCTCTATTCCATAAAAAATAACCCAATGCTACAAAAAGATCACTGTTGGCATTTGACATAGAATCTAATGCTTTCTTACTATTAGAAAGTCTATATAAACTTTTATTATCATGAATTATATGTGGTTGTAAAAAAAACCCATAATTTGTACTTACTGGACCACCATAAAATAAGTTATTATCTCCCCATTTAGGATTGTAGTTTTCAAAATTAACATCTTTAAATGCTTTTTTTAATATTATTCCAGTCGGCTTATTAATTATTACACCAATGGTGCCATTTAATTCTTGATGTTGCGAAATATAAATGACATCACATGAATTAAAGTTTTTTGATTTATCAGGTATGCTAACAAGAAAATGATTTGATAGATTCATAAAATTATCACCTAGTAAAATTTTAAATATCCATTATTTTATCATTAATTTATTGGTTTAAGCAATTAATTTTAAAATTAAACTATTTCTAGCACTTGACATTTTAAGTATTTATATTTAGTTAAAATCGAATTAAACAAATGATATTAACTAATACCTATTAAAATTAGTTATTTATTAGGATTACAACAAACTGTCTAATTTCAAAAAAATAAATAAATGAACTTATAAATTTTTTATCATAATTATATTAATGTGATAGAGTAACTGTTATATAATTTTAAAAGATGTTCCTTATATAAAGGTATAAACAAATTCAAAAATATTAGATCGTAAAAATTCTTTAACAAAAATAGTATGGTTTTGAGAATATTCTACTTAAGTCTGTCACAAGTTATGATTTGATTGTAAGTTAGAATATCTTATTGATTATATTTAAATTTTATGATAAAATATAATCTGTATTTAAGAATTTGATAACTAGTTGTACAATTAGTTATCAATTTGGTAAGGTGGCATGTGTCGCCCGAAAACATATTGATTTAATCAAACGTAGAAATTATGAGATCTCATGCCAACTCTAAATACAATTGAATAGTTGATTTCATATCAATAAAAAAACAACTTATAACAGATTTAAGTATACCTGTATTTTCTATAAAATATCCTAAAATTCTAACAATGTTATTAGTTGGTAAAAAATTAACAAAATATATGCTATTTATTAAAAAAATAGTTACTACTCAGCAATATTAACATACTGTTTTGATTGTAAAAAATTAAAATTTACTAAATTGTATAAATTTTTATAATGCTGTATTTATAACATTGTTTAAATTATTTACTAAATAAAATCTATTTCCCGATTGAGATAATTACAAACAAATAGTTAACCACTGCTGAGTAACAAAAAATTATTTTTAATTATTTTTATTACATTATTCTATTTTAATATTTTATCATAGATAAACAAATTTATGTTTTATTCAATCTTCCAAACCACTATTTAACAATTTTAAAAAAATTGGAGTAATTTTATAATTTTATTTTTACAAAAATTTTATTACCATAACCATTTAATTTAATTATAATTATTTGTTAAATTTTAGGCTAAAGTTAGCAATTTTATAAAAAATTTAATTTTCATAAAATATTGATTTTTCAATTTGAAATATAGGGAAAAGAAAAGGCACATTATACACTGCACAGTGACTTTAATTATAATATAATAATGATAGTCTAAAATCAGTTTAAAAATCACCTATAACCTTAAACTTTGATTAGACTT
>CANGJN010000030.1 GCA_947454215.1 Neisseriaceae bacterium
TATAAAAAGTGAAAAAATAATTTTGTGAAATCTTATTAATTTATGGTATAATATTAACCCAAATTTTTTAATATTTCTAATTAATTTTTTTACACAATTACTCCTTCAAAATACACTTTTTTAGTTCAGTTTTTCCCCCCACCTTAAAGAATAAGAACAATCTTGTCTACTAAAATGAGGGGTAAAAACAACACAAGTAAAGGATAAAAATAATTAATATTTATTAATAAAACAGTGAAACAAAAACTAATATTCAACTTTGTCGGTAAAAGGCTTATTTAAATAAATCAACTTATCATTATAGGTCAAAACCAGTTGATCATAAATCATTAGATATTTTAAATTTAATTGATAAAATCTATACAGAACATCCAACTTTTGGTTCAAAAACAATGTGTTTTTTCTCCGAAATGAGTAATAAGTATATATCCAGAGATAAGATGAGGAGTATAGATAAAAAAACTTCAATTAAGAGCAATCTATCTATAACCAAAGAATACAACAATAGCAAATTCAACACACAAAAAGTATCCATATTTATTGAACAATACCCCAATAGTTAGAGTTAATCAAGTATGGAGCACAGATATAACTTATATAAAACTGCATAAGGATTTTGCATATTTGAGTGCAATAATAGACTGCTATAATTGTTATGTATTAAGATGATCTCTTAATATAATTATGGATGCCGAAAATTGTGTTGAATTATTGAAAAACACAATAAATAAATATACAAAGTGTCAAATATTCAATGCAGATCAAGGTTCTCAGTATACATCAAATATTTTTACTAAATGTTTAACCAACAATGATATAAGAATAAGCATGGATGGTCGAGGACGTTTTGTAGATAATATTTAGATTAAAAGATTATGGAGAACAATTAAATACGAATGTATATATTTAAATGAGTTCCAAAAATGAATCAAAATGTAGATTAAGTTTTGATAAATATTTTGATTTTTACAACAATAGTAGTCCACATCAGTTATTATTGGACTACCACTAGTAAAATCAAGTAAATGAAGTTTAATATTTAAAAAAGGTTATTTTAAATATTTAATCAAAATGTAATTATGCTAATAACTTTTGAAGTTCTCCACTTTCAAATAATTCAGACATAATATCTGAGCCACCAATAAACTCACCATTAATAAATAATTGAGGTATAGTTGGCCAATTTGAAAACTCTTTGACTCCCTCTCTTATTGCTTCATCTTCTAAAACATTTACTGTCATAAATTCTACTTTACATAATGTTAATAGTTTAACAGCTTTTGCTGAAAATCCACAATAAGGAAGGGTTCTATCACCTTTCATATAAAGAACAACTTTATTATTTGCAATTTGTTTTTTAATTACATCCTTAATATTTTCCATTTTTTTCCTTTCAAAATTAATTTCCCCAAAATTTTTTTAAATTATGTTTTATGTCTAATTGATTTAAAATTTTTATCACAATAAATATTATTAAATCATTTATATCTTTTGGATGATGATAAAAAGTTAAAACAGGAGGAAGAATACTTACTCCTAATTTAGATAAACTTTTCATATTATCGAGATGAATAACCGACAAAGGTGTTTCTCTAGGAACCAAGATCAAATTCTTCCTTTCTTTAATTATAACATCAGCTGCTCTAGTTAAAAGATCATCGGAAATACCATTAGCAACTTTTGCTAATGTTGACATAGAGCAAGGACATATAACCATAGATTCACCTATGCTTGAGCCAGACGCAATAGGACTAAACCAATCACTATTACGATATACAAATAAATTATCAATTTTTTCTAATTTATAATTTAATGCTAAATTTTCCTTACATTTTTCAGGATTAATCGACAATTTAGTGCCCATTTCATGATTGAACGTGATAATTCCAGCATTACTAAATACCAAATGTACTTCACAATCTAAAATTAATAATTGTTTTAAAAGTTCTATTGCTATTGGTATACCACTAGCACCTGTTATGGCTAGAACAATTGATTTATTCATATTTTATTTACCAAACTCTTTTAATTTTTTAGGAAGTATATTTTGATTTAAAATATAATATTCAGGTAATCCATTCTTATATATAGGATATTCTTCTTTATCAATCAATGGTAAAATATAATCATAACATTTTTGAGTTATATTAAATCCATCTTGGCTAATAAAGTCACTAGACATAAATTTTTCTTTATTCGCAATTAATGACAATGGAGCATAATCTATATCCCATAAATATGGTTCCTGACTAATTCTTTTTATATATGGCATAACAGAATTCATTCCCGATATTGCATATTCTACACCAGTGAAGCCAACACTATATGACTGCTCTAAATCTGTTTTAGATATTATATGCCTAGCCGATCTTTGAAGGTAGTCAATTATTGAATAATGACACTTATATTTTAAATTTTTACCTACCATATCTGCTAATACATTCGCTACTCCACCTAATTTTATATGCCCAAATGAATCTAATGATCCACAAGAACTTAACAATTTAGAATTTTCTTTCTTAATTCCCTCGGAAGCAACAATTACACAGTAACCAAACTCTTTTATAGTTTGCTCAACTTTAATTAAAAATAATGTTTCATTAAAAACCACTTCTGGTAATAGAATTATATGTGGACCTATATTGTATCGATAGTTTACAATACCAGTACTCGCAGCTATCCATCCTGCATTCCTTCCCATAACTTCCATAATAAAAACTTTAGTTGAAGTTTTATACATTGACTTTAAATCATAACTTGCCTCTAAAGTTGATATTGCTACGTATTTAGCAACAGAACCAAAACCTGGACAATTATCTGTTATCACCAAATCATTGTCAATTGTTTTAGGAATATGAATTGCCTTTATAGGATAGCCCATCTCCTGTGAAATTTGCGAAATTTTTAAACAAGTGTCAGCAGAATCATTACCACCATTATAAAAAAAATATTCAATATCATATGCAGAAAAAACATCAACTATTCTTCTATACTGATCTTTATTTTGCTGAATATTATCTAATTTATAACGACAAGAACCAAATACAGCACCAGGAGAATTCATTATTTTTGTTAAGTCATCATTCGATATAGTATTAGTATCAAATAATTCTTCTTGCATAACACCAAGAATACCGTTCTGGGATGCAAATAATTTTCCAATAACATTACTGTGTTTCCTACATGCATGAATTACTCCTGTAGCTGATGCGTTAATGACAGCAGTAACTCCACCTGATTGTGCGTATAATGCATTTTTTTTATTCATAACTAACCAATATTAAATATTATTTTTAAGTGCTATATCTATAGCAAATTTTAAACTATCACTATTTGCACTTCCAGTACCAGCTAAATTTAATGCTGTTCCATGATCAACAGATGTCCTTATAATCGGCAATCCTAAGGTTATATTTACACCTGTATTAAAACCTGAATACTTTAATACAGGCAATCCTTGATCATGATACATTGCTAGAATCAAATCATAATTATTTGCTTGTAAAAAGATTGTATCCGCAGAAAAACATCCATGAATATTATATTTTTTATTCCGCCATGATTGAATAACCGGATTAATTATTTCCAACTCTTCACTACCTATTTCACCATCTTCCCCAGCATGAGGATTTAATCCACAAACAGCAACCTTAGGATTATTTAAACCGGAGATAGATAAATATTTAAAAATTATTTCAAGAGTTTGATTAAGATTTTCTTTTGTTACTTGTTTAGATACTTGATATAAAGGAATATGTGTTGTTAATAATGCCACTCTCATTTTTTCATTTGCCAACATCATAACTACTTTTTTTACTTTAAAGGCATCAGCAAAATACTCAGTATGACCACTAAAGTTTATTCCAGCTTTATTTATAATCCCTTTATGAACTGGACCGGTTACTATCATATTTGTAACATTTTGTTTTGTTAACTCAATTGCATAATCTAAAATATCGATTACATAACGTGAATTACTTTTATTTAAAACCCCTGGAATAACCTTATCATAACATGAAACATGTAAAATATTCAAAACATTTGAAGGAGTATTTACCATTAAAAAATCACTATTAAATAATTCACTTTTATTAAGCACATTAAATGTAATATTTTTATTTAATAATAAAGAACGCTCTTTAAAAACATTAATATCACCTATTACTACTATTTTGTAACAAATATTTTGTTCACTATTAACTAAATCTAAGCAAATATCAATACCTATTCCGCTTGGCTCTCCTGATGTAATAAGAAGTAATTTTTTATTCATAATTAATTATCATTAATCTTTACAAAAGCAGTTTCTCTTAAATCCTTTAACCATTGTGTATATAATAAAGAAGCCTTGTTATCTCTAATTTCCTGCCTAATTTCTGCTTTCTCTTTATCATCGGTCAAATTTGAATTTCTCACATCTAATACCTCAATAATATGCCAACCAAATTGGGTACGGACAGGCTGACTTATTGTATTTAATTTAATATTGACTAAAACTTGCTCAAAAGCAGGAACAGTATCTCCTACAGAAATCCAACCTATATCACCACCTTTAATACTACTTGTATCCTGAGAATATTGTTTGGCTAGAGAAATAAAATCTTGATTTTGCTTTTCTTTATCTTTATCATTCAATAATGTTTTTTCTATCATTAATATCTTCTGATGAGCCTCTTCATCACCAGTATTTTCATTAACTTTAATTAAAATATGACGAACATGAAATTGTTTCACTACCTGAACTGTTCCATGTTGTCTTTTATCATTAATCTTAAATATAAAATACCCGACAGGCAACTTAATAACTTTAGTATATTTTCCAATTGCAACACTATTTAATGATTCTAAAATTTGTGGTGGTAGTGTCGCATTAGTTTTCCAACCAATCGATCCACCAGTTAAAGCATTTGGAGAATTAGAATACTTAGCAACGACATTTTCAAAATCAACTCCACTCTCTAATTCATTAAAAGCTTTATCGGCTAATATTTTTTTTTGTTCTACAATTTTTGCATTCGCTTGGTTTGGTATACTAATAATTATATCAGATAAGTTATATTCAATTCTATTTTTAAATTCTTGACTTTTTAATACCAAGTTAACTTCATCTTCGTTTACGGATACTTTTGCATCAATTTCTCGCTGTTTTAATTTTTCTAAAATAATTTGCCTTTCTATTTGAGTTCTAAAATCTAAATAATTTATATTTTGTTTAGTTAAAGAATTTTGAAACTGCTCAATTGTCATTTTATTTTGTTTAGCTATATTATTAATTGTCTCAGTAACTTCAATATCATTAGTTTGAATACCTAATTTTTTAGCTAGGTTTAATTGAATCTGTTCCATAATAAGTTGATTTAAGACACTAGTTTTTAATTCTGAACTTTTGGGTGCAGGAATACCTTTTTGAGTCAAACTTTGAACAGTTTGTTTAATTCTACTATCAAGTTCAGATAATGTAATTACATCATTGTCTACAAAAACTACAACTGAATTTATAAGAACAATAGGTTTTTTTAATGACTCTTCATCTACATGATCGGAATAATAATTATTTCCATTTGCAACTTCATTTGATGGAAGAAGAGACTCATCAATACCAGATGGAACTTCTACTTTAGATGTAAAAGGATTTTTTTCTATTACCCCTCTTTGTGCTACATCAGCGTATAGGAAATTAAATATACAGAGTAACATTATCTTAATATTTTTATTCACATAAAACTTTCTTAATGAATAGATGTCATTGCAGGAAATCCTGGTGTATTTTGTAAAGGAACATAATTAGGTATATTTACCTTTAAATCCCCAGTTGGATCTCCATTACCAAAACTTGCAACACCTTTTAATTCAAATTGAATATAAAAAGCTGTATTTAACTGATTAACATTTGTCAAATAATTTTCATATACACCTTTTACTCCCCAACAACCTCCATTATACTCTAAACCACCTACAAAATTCAAGAGTGTTCCATAAGTAAAATCATAATTAGTCCTACCTTCAATAAAAATTTTATCTTGGTAAATAGGCCATTGACCTGAAATATCAAGAGCATATTGATTTTCATAAGCAACGGGTAAAAATGATTGACCTGGTGTATACGCATAATATAATAAAGGAAGATTGAATTGATATCCGAACCTTGCATTTATTATTTTATGTTGTTCTGGACTATATTTAAATTGAATATTATAAGCATCAACCGTATTATATACAGTACTGTATTGATAATTTAAATTGGTAGACATAGTATCTGACCATCTATTATTTAATTCAGAAATCAGGTTTGGTTGAGGTAAAAAAAGTTGTGCTTGCTGAGATGCACTTCCATAAAAAAAAGGGTTTTGTTGAGTTAAAAAATATCTATACCCAACTCCATAATTAGCAAATTCTACCCCATTATTATCATCTATTAATTTTGAATTTACCCCAAAGGTTAAGTCATTGGCAAAGTTTATTCTATCATCACCAATAAATCTATTTTCTGAAAATAATTGATTTATATTATATGTTGCAGGTGCAGTATCAAAAACAGGTAAGTTTGATTGATTTGCCACGGGAATGTATAAATAATAAAGTCTTGGCTCTAATGTTTGAGAAAAAGATTTATCAAATAAACTCATAGATCTATCAAAAACTAACCCAGTATCTAAAGATGTAATTGGTAAGTTTCTATCAACATTTGAATAACTATTCTGAATACCTGGGAATGGAGATAGTTGGTAATTGGTATAATTCCAGCCAAATTTAGGTTTAATAA
>CANGJN010000031.1 GCA_947454215.1 Neisseriaceae bacterium
ATTCTCTATTCATGGTTAATGAATAGAAGAGAGATTAACTTAGGCGACTCATTTGAGCTTCGTAAAAAAATTGCATCCATTCATATTGGTGAAGGCAATGAATGGATTCAGATGTTGAAACAAATTCAAAAAGATTTAATATCGTCGTCTATTCCATCATCTAGATTTTTGAAACATAAATCAATTCAAGGTCCAATGCATCCAAATCAACAGTATTTGGCTACTAAATATATAGATGCGTTATGTCTTCATTCCAGCAATTTAACAGCGGATGAAAACTATTTGTTAAATAATTTGTTAGTAGATGAAAAATTTGGCTCGCCAAATATTTGCTACGCTTTCCCTCAGTCGAGCACTCAAAATATTCAACATGTATACCATTTGTTTAGGCTAAGAAGATACTTGAATATGGATTTTAAAGAAATATCATCAATCTTTGAGTTCGGAGGGGGGTATGGTAATTTCTGTAGGCTAATCTATAAATCAGGATACGATAAAAATTATCGAATTTTCGACTTCGAATTAATGAACACAATACAGAGATACTATCTATCAAATTCAAACTATACACGAGAAAATATTAGTAAAATTGAATTTATATCTATCAAAGATGAAATTGAGAAGCCTGAAGTTAGTGGAAATAATTTGTTTATCGCAACCTGGTCACTTAGTGAATCTCCGCTAGAGCTGCGAAATAGTTTGCGGAATTTAATATCAAAATATAAATTTATATTTATAAGTTTTCAAGATAGATTCTACGATATTGATAATATATCGTATTTTAACGAATTCTCAAACTACCTTTCTGATCATACGGTAAAAATTCATAGGTGTGAATTGTTTGTGGGGAATTACTATTTTGTTGCTGAGCGTAAGCTTTAACCAAATTTTAACTTGATTTGAAAATATTTACTATACCAATAAAGATTTTAATATTCGAAAAATTAAGAAGTGAACGTAATTAATTTAGTACTGAGGTGCCTTACTGAATTTCTGAAAAAGTCATACTCTTGGAGAAAGTAGCCATGAGTATGACGATGAAAGACGATATCAAGCGATAGATGGCTAAGCGCAAAGCGGCGTTGGTGGTGGAAATCATAAAGCCAACACAGTGATCTTAGAGGCTTCGCACGAGCTTGACATCGCATCCTCAAAGATTGAGGAATGTATCGATGAGCCCAAAAGGGGGGTGGTGAACGCATTGTGTGCAAACCCACTGGACATCAATGAATAGTTCGAGCGACAACTCATAGAGTTGGAGGAGGCGTATGTTGAAGCCATCTTGGAGATATGTGCGAGAAAAGTTTCAATCGCGGCTGAAGCAAGAGGACAAGAAATACCAAGTTAGTCCATTGACCTGATTCAAAGATAGTAATGGAGAAATTGCAAGTATGGTTCTTTGAGTACAATTCTTACAACCCTCACATAGCGCTGGGGAATTTATCAGCAAACTTGTTCAGGGAAAAACAATCGGTACCTTAAACATATCGACGGTACTAGATTACAAGAGCAAGACTAGCTTTAAAGGTGTAGTGTTTACTGTTATTATTTAATTCTATCTCAATTATTATCGATTCTGATGAATTTTACATAGCGTGCAAAATTAATGACAAGTATGCATGTCTGGTTTGTGATAATTTGTGACGGAGTAAACGGCGTTGGGTTTATATAAGGACGCTCTAGTTAATGAAGTATGAGGAAATAATGTTTTACGTATTCAAAAAACATCGTAGCGTCAAAGTTTAAATATATTTAGACGAATTTGGAAAATTGTTAATATTCTCCATTAAATATTAATTCTAACATACTTTGGAAAATTAATGAAATTTGATATCATAAAAAGAAATATTTCGTGGCTAATTCTAGATAGAGTATTTAAAGCAGTGATTGGTTTTGTAACTCTAACCCTTTTGGCTAGATATTTGGGGGCAGAAGAATATGGAAAATATTCTTTAATAATTTCAATACTGAGTGTATGCTCTGCTATATCTGCATTGGGCATGAAAGATTCATTAATTCATAGATTTCTCGAGCAGAAAGACGGGATTGATGCTGTTGTTTATAGCGCAATGGTCATTAGAATTGCGATGAGTTCTGTAATATTTTTATTAGCCAATCTTATAATGCCGTTATTACGGAGTAATGATAATTCATTTTATCTTATTTTTTTAATAATGTCCGGTGTTTTGTTCTTTCAATTCAATGAAGTGGGTAAATATTATTTTGAGGCAAATATAAAATATAAGAGCATAGTAATAATTGAAAATTTTACGTTGGCCGCATTTTTAATCATAAAAGCTATATTAATATATGAGGATTGCACCATTTTTTCCATTGCCATAGCGCATGTTTTAGAAGCAATAATTCAAAGCATATTAATTTTAATTGTCTTTAAAAGATCAATTAATTTCAGTGTAGCTAATAAATTGAACATAGGTCTGGCTTTGTCACTTATTAAAGAGTCACTACCCTTGCTGATTTCTAGTCTGATCATCATCATTACAATCCATATCGATAGAATAGTGTATGGATATTTAATGGGCGATTATTATTTAGGTATATTTTCGGTAGGTAGTCAATTGTTTATATTTGCAATGTCATTTATTTCGGCTGCAGAAATCTCATTATATCCTAATTTCATTAAAAATAAAAATAAGCAATTGGACATGGTAAAAGAAATAGGCCGATTTTATTATCTGATTAATTGTATTCAAATTGTGATTTTAATTATATCATTACTATGTTCAGATAGATTAATTGAAATAATTTTTGGTGGTGAGTATAAATCTGCAGCAACTACTTTAAATTCATTTCTGGCTGCGAATATTTTTATTACTTTTGCGAGAGCCTTTGATCAATATTTCAGGGTCATGAAAAAATTTAAATATCTTTTCATCAGACAACTTACTATATTAATTATACATTTCCCATTGATGGTGTTGCTAATTCCAGAAATTGGAGTTTATGCTCCAGCAGTATCAAGCGCAATTTCATATGTGATTGTGTGTTTGTTAACTGTTGTATATGGTGAAGATAAAAGAGAAATCAGAAAACTGTACAAATACAGTATTGGAATTAATACTTAAATAAAGAGAACTGAATGAAAGTGGCAATAGTAACAAATAATCCTGCTCCTTATAGAGTGCCTGTTTTCAATTTAATAAAGAAATTTGATTTGCATGTTATCTACTGCTGCAGGATGGAAAATAATAGATCTTGGGATTTAAGTAAATTTGAATATAATAGTACATTTTTAGTGGAATCGTATAAAGAGAATCGGGATGGATATAATTATAGGCACAATAATATCGATGTAATTAAAAGTCTCCAATTTATAAAGCCAGATATTGTAATTACAACTGGGTTTAATCCCACTCATATTTATTCATTTATTTGGACTGTTTTTAATAAAAAAAGACATATTTGCATGACGGATGGTACTATTAAGTCGGAGAATGGGCTATCACTTTTGCATAAATTCATACGTAAAATTTTTATTTTCAAAAGTTATTCATTTATAGCTGCAAGTAATGGCGGTATAGATCTTTATAGAAGCTATGGAGTACCAAGCAAAAAAATCTTTAAAAGTCAACTTTGTGCGAACAACGATATCTTTAATTTGTCAAAAAATTTCAATGAAAGAGAGTACGATTTATTATATTCAGGGCAATTTCATGAGAGAAAATTACCAAAATTTTTTGTTCAAATTTGTATTGAAATTTCTAAGCTCAGAAAAGGAAAATGTAAAGTATTATTAATTGGAGATGGACCACTACGAAAATCAGTAATAGAGTCATTAAAAAGCGAAAATATAGACTACACATATGCGGGCTTTGTCAAGCAGCCCATGCTGCCGTCGTATTATGCATCTGCAAAGTTATTGTTATTTACAACTCGAATGGATCCTTGGGGTGTAGTAGCTAATGAATCATTGGCAGCAGGAACGCCTGTGATAACAACCCCGGACGCAGGTGTGGCGAATGAAATTGTAGTAAATGGCTTGACGGGTTACATTTGTGAACCAGTATTGGAATTGTGGGTAAGTGCTATTTTAAAATTATTGTCTGACGAGAATCACTGGAATTTCTTTTCAAGAAATGCAAAAGAAATAATAAAATCTTATAGCTATTCTAATGCTGCAACTGGCATTGAGGAAGCGTGTATGTGGGCATTAAAAAATTTGGATTCAAGACAATGAAAATAATTTTAATACATAATTTCTACGGTTCAAATGTTCCATCTGGAGAGAATCTAGTATACGAAGCCGAAAAAAAAATGTTAGAAGAGCGAGGGCATGAAGTACACACGTTTATTCGGCATAGTGATGAAATTAGATCAGAAGGTTTGTGGGGGCTAATCAAAGGTGCATCATCGACACCTTGGAATATTTTTACATATCGTGAAATAAAGGAGTTTGTGAAAAAAGTTAAGCCTGATATTGTTCATGTACACAACACTTTTCCGATGATCTCACCAAGTATATTCCATGCCATAGGCAGTGCAACAGCACTTGTTTTTACGCTTCATAATTATCGTATATTTTGTGCATCTGGTATTCCCATGAGAAATAATGATATATGTACAGAATGCTTAGATAAAAAATCAGCTTTACCATCTCTAAAGTACGGTTGTTACAGAAATAGCCGCATTGCCACTTTTCCAATTGCTGTTTCAATTAATATCCATGGGTTGTTATCAACTTGGAACAATAAAGTCAGTGCATATATTGCATTAACAGAATTTCAAAAAAATAAAGTAATTAGTGCGGGACTTAAGGCAGAAAAAGTATACGTTAAACCAAACTTTTATCCTGGAAGTCCCAAAGTAGTTAATTGGGATATGCGTGAGAATACAATTATTTTTGCAGGGAGATTAAGCGATGAAAAAGGTGTGCGTAATTTAGTATTGGCCTGGAGAATTTGGGGTAAAAATGCTCCACAATTAAATATTATAGGAGATGGTCCGCTAAGATTTGAGTTGGAAAATATGGCTAAAGAATTAAATATTAAATTTTTCGGTCAATTAAGTACAAAAGATGCGCAAATGCATATTTCTAATTCTAAATTGTTATTATTGCCTTCTGAGTGTTTCGAGGGATTTCCTTTGGTAATTAGAGAGGCTTTTGCATTCGGCACGCCGGTTGCTGTCTCGTCAATTGGACCTTTGATAAACATAGTTAAACTTGGGAAATGCGGTGTTCATTTTGAGCCAAGGAACCCCAAATCTCTCTTCAAAATAGTTAAAGATCTTTGGTGTGATCAAAGTAAACTTAAAAAATTATCAGAAGGAGCAAGATATGAATTCAATGAATTTTATAATGAGCAAGTAAACTACAATATATTGTTAAATATATATAATAAAGCAATTGCTTCTCTAAACTAAACTTAACTTAATAAATACTATGGCAATCAATAATATTCTTGGATTTTGTATATTTTCAGAATCTACTAAATTGTGTATTGAATCTATTATAGAATATATTCAGTGTGAAGTAAAATCACAAAAATGGTTGGCATGTATAAATCCGCACTCTTATGTGGTTTCTTTGAGTGATCCCAAATTTAGCAAAGCGCTTGTGGGGGCAGATTGGCTAATTCCTGATGGAGTTGGAATTGTTTTGGCTTCAAAGCTACTTGGGCAATCAATTAAAACAAGAATTACAGGGTCTGATATATTTTTTGAAACCAGCGCACGTATTAATGATCTTCTCGGAGTTAGAGTATTCTTTCTTGGTTCAACAAATGAAACGCTTGCGAAAATTTGTTTAAACATGAGTAAAGACTATCCAAATGTAATAGTAGCCGGTACCTTTTCACCTGAGTTTAAGTCTAATTTCAGTGAATCTGATTTAAATCACATGATTAATTTAATAAATTCATTGAATGTTGACGTGCTCTGGGTTGGATTGACTGCGCCTAAACAGGAGAAATTTCTCTTTGAGAACCTACATAAAATTGACGTGAAATTTGCGGCGGCAATTGGTGCTGTTTTTGATTTTTATGCAGGAAACATTAAGCGTTCGCATAAGTTTTTTCAAATTTGTGGTTTGGAGTGGTTGCCACGTTTATTACAAGAGCCATCCCGGCTCTGGCGAAGATCTTTTATATCTGCACCGATTTTCTTGTGGCATGTTTTAAAACAAAAATTTTTTTAATCGTTACGTAATTTTGGTTATGAGATTGAATGAGAAGTGATCTAGTGCTTTATGTAACGAATATCTCTCATAGCTAGACACACATTTAATAGCGAAATTGTTTCCTTTCATTTATAATTGGATTGTGTTTATTTGATCATCATTGGAGTAAGTTTCATGAGATTTAATACTAAAAAATTTGACTAAGAATTGAATGGGGTACGTTTATATGGAGACGATTTACGCCCGAAGAAATTTCTGAATGGTTTCAAGCTGTGGCTAACGGATACTCTTTGCTTGACCATTGTGATGCGAATACAGACGTATATCTTTACCACGCACTTGATATTGCTTATGCTTGGAAGAATTTACCAAAAGGTAAGTTAGATATCATGGGTTTGGGTAGTGCTTATGGAACCGAATTCAGAATAATAAGGGCTCAAATTAAATCGCTTACTATTGTGGAGCCTGGAATGGTAATCCTCCCCTTTTGCAAGGGTCGCAGAAGTAGAAACGTTATGCTGCCATGGCCAACCGCTGCTTTGGTGTGAATCCGCCCAAGGCCATATTTGGGCGGTCATGGTTGTAAGACCACATCCACTTCGTTGCAAAGTCTTGTACCTC
>CANGJN010000032.1 GCA_947454215.1 Neisseriaceae bacterium
AATTAAATTTATTGATATTTATATTAACATATGTAATAATTTTATTTTCAGATCTAATAAATGGGTTAAAACCAATTTTAATATTAGCTTTTATTTTTATTATCTTAAAAAAAACTGCTAATAAATTTTTCTTTAAATTATCTAAAAATAATGAAGTTGTTCGTATAGGATTAATCGGGTTTATTTCATTTTCTTCATTTCATTCATTTAATAGAATAATTAGAAAAATAAAAAAAATAAATAATATTAAAGTTGCTATTTTCGAATTTGCTCAAGTTACTAATATCGATAGCATGGGAATAAATAACCTTATTCAACAAACAAAGTTAATCTCAGACTTGGGAGTGAAAATAATTTATCATGGAGTAAATGATATATTAAATAAAAAAATTTTAAATAATATTATGTTTGAGCAATTTTTTGTATTTACAGTGACAGAAAATGATATAAAAATTGAATTGGAAAAAATTAATATTGAATATCAAACTATAGATGTAATAAAAAATGGAATATATAAATTTAAAGTTGGATATGCAAAGAATAATAAGACTTTAATCGATAAATTATCACAAGGACAATATCCACATTCTTTGTTAATTACATGTTCAGATAGTCGACTATCCCCTAATGATATATTTTCATCTAGTATTGGTGAAATATTTACTATACGTAATGTTGGCAATGTTATTCCTAAATACAGTATGAGTAATACTTATAGTGAGATTGCAGCAATTGAGTTTGCTTTAAATGTTTTAAAAATAAGAAATATAGTTATTTGTGCACATACAGAATGTGGAGCAGTTAAATCTTCGATGGACATGATTAATGTCTCAGATGATACTGGTTTATCAAAGTGGTTAGATCAGATTAAATTAGAATTGAAAAAACATAATGATTTATCTTATGATGAAGGTGTTAAGGTAAATTTATTATCTCAAATTAATAATCTTAAAACTTACCCTATTATAATTGATTTACTATCTAAAAAACAACTAACTTTTATTTGTTTAATATACGATATAAATACGGCTTCAATATTTGAATTTGATCAAAACACCCAAAGTCTTAATAAAATCAGTTAAAACTGAAATTTAGGAAAGGTGTTTACCACTTAGCAGTATTTAACATACTTAATAATTTAAAATATTAATAGGTTAAATTTTAGATATTAAGTTTCAACATGTTGTTATTAATTTAGAGATTATAAATTAAGTTGAAAATTAGATAAAAAAATTATTTAACGATATATTTTAACAATATTTAAAATATATATAAGTATAAACTCGAATAAAATCAAACAACCAAATACTTTGAGCAAAATCCTCCGTTTTAGGTATTAAGATGCTGATAATTACAATAAACCAATTAACTAACATCCAAAGTGGACTCACTCCAACAAAAGAGTTTATGAATTTTATTGGACTTAAACTTTTAAAAAACTGTTTCTGTCCCTGCACAAGAAGATCATGATAAACAATAGAATTTCATAATAATATATTGTAACCCAAATTACGGGAAGGAAATAAAAGAACGGTATATTTTGTATATTCGGCACATTTTATTCTTTCTCTATTTTTAGTATTTGTGTGGTGCGTATTTGTAGAAGTGCCTTCTGGACGTTCTAAGTTTAACGTATTAGAACAATTAGTTTAACTGTATACAACTCCTACATCTTTAATCCTAGACAAAGCACATTATCAAAAATGCGAGGATGTTATATCATTAATAGCAAAATTTAATATAGAATTAATATTTTTACCTACTCTCCAAATATTAATTTAATTGAACAATTACAGACGGCTTAGATAATTTACCTGAATATGAGGATCAACTTAAAACATTACTTCGTCTAAAATTCAAAACATTAGTGGAAATAGTTTTAAGAAAAAAGTTTCTTCAATAATTATAAGGAATTTATTTTATAAATTTGCTTTAATAATACTAATGGACTGTTACAGTATTTTAAAAATATATTTTAAATACATTTGGTATCAAGATAACAAAATTCAAACCTAACCATAATATTTAAATAAATATTAGGATATAGTATTCATGTGTTAAGTTAATGTTTATATTATAACAGTATAAACTCTTTAAGAATTTTTACATATATCAGATTTATTTAGAATTCGATACATCCATTTATTATTAATTTTCTGATAAATGCACTACAAACAACTTATACTTGAGATCCTTCGAATAATATCATATACATTTAATCTTAAGAAACACATCTTTGCATAATAAAAATCACGCAATACTTAGAAATAATAATTTAATTACATTAATAAGTTTTCTAAAACATTGCAAATAGTTTATTTAAATAGCATTCTAGTAATTATTTTATATAGTTAACAATAATATTAATTTGAACCTTAGAGATTGGATGATCTATGAATAGTTTTCCATATTACTTAATTTTTACTTACACTTCAATATCGTTTCTTTGCATAAGTTTTATTGCCAATTTAATTTATTCTATATCTAATAATAAATTATCTAAAATTAATTTAGATTTAAAGATTATAATAGTTTGGTTAACTTTGTTGGGCATGTCTATATATTTTATTAAGTTTTTATTAATTATTTTATTACATATTAATATTGCAAGTTATATACTTTTATTCATAACTCTATTTTTATATATCATAACTTTTTCATATACTATAATTATATATAAAGAAGATGATGGACTTAATGTTAAATTTTTGTTATTCCAATGTTTAATATTGATAATTTCTATAATAAATTTTTATAAAAATGATCTTAATAAAAATATTAACCTTAGTCCAATAACTCAAAATAATTCTATGGATAAAAAACCTATGTATTGGTACGATCCTATGGAACCTAAAGTTCATTATAAAGGGCCTGGTAAATCTTCTATGAATATGGAATTAATTCCTAAATATAAAGATAATGATAACCAAACAATGGGCGATACTAATTCTATGGATAAAAAACCTATGTATTGGTACGATCCTATGGAACCTAAAGTTCATTATAAAGGGCCTGGTAAATCTTCTATGAATATGGAATTAATTCCTAAATATAAAGATAATGATACCAAGCCAATGAGTAATACTCAATTTAAAGTACCTATGAGCTATGTAGATAATTTAGGAGTACAAACTTTTATTGTAAAATCTGAAAAAACAAATAATAACATTTCAACTTATGCTTATTTACAATATGATGAAAAACAAATAAACTATGTCACTTTTTATTCCTCAGGTTGGATTAAAAAATTGTTGGTAAAAGCAAGTGATTCATTTGTTAAAAAAGGACAATTATTGGCACAAATATTTTCTCCAACTATAGCTAATGCTGAAGAAGAATACTTACTAAGCATTAGTAGTAAAGAAAGCAATTTTATAGAGTCATCAATAAAAAAATTAAAAGCATTTCATGTGTCAGATGATCAAATTTCTCAATTAGAAAAAAACAAATCATTAAATAATTTAATTAATATTTATTCTCCAATTAATGGAGTTATCCAACCATTAATGATAAGGGAAGGACAATATATAACACCTGAAACAAAATTATTTAGTATAATTGATTTATCTTCAGTATGGTTAATTGCTGATATCTTTGAAAATCAAGCAAATAATTTAAAAGTTGGTAATCATGCATACGCTAAATTTGATGCCTACCCCAATAAGATTTGGGATGGGGTAGTAGAATTTATTTATCCAGAATTAGATTCTCAATCAAGAACAATTAAAGCTAGAGTAAGATTTAATAACGAAAATCTATTATTAAAACCAAATATGTATGGTAATGTCACAATAGAAACTGCAAATAAATCAAATGTAATTAAAATTCCAAGTAGTGCTGTGATAAGAGATGATATTGATGGTGATAGAGTTATTATTTCATTAGGTAATGGGCTATTTGAAGTTAAACCAGTGGTTATTGGCAATGAAGAAAAATCGAAAATTATTATACTTTCAGGTTTAAAGTTAGGAGATAGTGTAGTAACATCTGGAGAGTTTTTATTGGATTCAGAAGCTAACATTCAAGATGTTTTAAGTAATATAAATAGTAAAACTAATAAGGATAATTAATGATAAATAAAATTATTAATTGGTCAATAAATAATAGATTTATATTTTTATTTTTATTATCTATTTTTGTGGTTATTGGTATAATATATGGATTTAAAACTAGTGTTGATGCAATACCTGATTTATCTGATGTTCAGGTTATAATTCAAGCTAACTACCCTGGCCAATCTCCAAGTGTCGTTGAAGATGTTGTAACTTATCCATTAACAACAACCATGCTTTCTGTTCCAGGTGCTGAAGTGGTAAGAGGGGTATCTTTTTTTGGAGTTTCCTACGTATATATAATTTTTAAAGATGGGACTGATTTATATTGGGCGAGATCAAGAGTTTTAGAATATTTAAGCCAAGTCGGGAATAAAATACCTAAAGATGTAACAATTACTTTAGGGCCAGACGCAACTGGAGTTGGTTGGATTTACGAATATGCCTTGGTAGATAAAACCAATAATTTAGATATAGCAAAATTAACTACATTACAAAATTGGTTTTTAAAATTCGAATTACAAAAAGTACTTGGGGTATCAGAAGTTGCAACAATTGGAGGAATGAATAAACAATATCAAGTTATTGTTAATCCTGATAAATTAAGAGCATATAAAATAAATTTAACTCAAGTACAAAGTGCATTACAAAATGGTAATGCTGACGGGGGTGGTTCTGTTATTTCAGCTGGAGAAGCGGAATTTGTAGTCAGGTCTAATGGTTTCATAAGAAACATTAATGACGTTGAAAATATTCCTATTACTATAAGTTCAAATGGAACACCAGTTTTAATAAAAGATATTGCCTTTGTTAGATTAGGTCCTGAGGCCAGACGTGGTCTTGCAGAATTGAATGGTATGGGTGAGTCAGTAGGTGGTATAATAGTAATGAGATTTGGTAAAAATGCTATGGAAACCATTAATAATATAAAAAATAAGTTAAATGATTTGAAAAGTTCTTTACCAAAAGGAGTAGATATAATAACAACCTATGATCGATCAAAGTTAATAAAAAGAGCTATAGATAGTCTTAAAGATAAATTATTAGAAGAAATTGTATTAGTGTCTATCATATGTATGATTTTTTTATTTCACTTTCGTTCCTCGTTGGTAATTATTTTAACTCTGCCAATATCTATTATATTTGCTTTAGATATAATGAGATTACAAGGAGTTAATGCAAATATAATGTCACTTGGGGGTATTGCGATTGCAATAGGAGCCATGATAGATGCTGCTGTAGTAATGGTTGAAAATATTCACAAACATATAGAACATACTAGTATAACTAATGAAAATAGATGGAAAGTTATTTATGATGCTTGTAGTGAAATTTCCAAACCTTTATTCTTATCTTTATTAATTATTACCATAAGTTTTGTTCCAATTTTTGCTTTAGAAGGACAAGAAGGCAAACTATTTGACCCATTAGTATTTACTAAAACATACTCAATGGCAATATCTGCTTTATTGTCAATAACTTTAGTTCCTATTTTATGTGGTTTATTAATTAGAGGTAAAATAATATCAGAACATGATAATCCAATTAATAAATTTTTATATTTAATATATACACCAATTATTAACAACTGTTTAAAGTTTCCGAAAACAATTATTTTTTTTACTTTATTGTGCGTGTTAAGTATATTTTACCCTCTTGGAAAATTAGGTACGGAATTTATGCCAACATTAAATGAGGGTGATATTTTATATATGCCTTCGGCTTTTCCTAGTATATCTATAGAAGCAACACGTAATATTTTACAAAAAACTGATAAATTGATTATGACAGTTCCAGAAGTTGAAACTGTTTTTGGTAAATCAGGAAGAGCACAAACAGCAACTGATCCTGCTCCATTATCAATGTTTGAGACAATTATTCAATTAAAAGATCCAAAGTTATGGCGTAAAAATATGACTGTAGATAAAATAATTGAGGAGTTAGACAGTAGAGTGAAGCTACCAGGTCTTAGTAATTCCTGGGTTATGCCAATTAAAACTAGAATAGACATGTTATCAACTGGAATAAAAACTCCTATTGGAATTAAAGTATTTGGTCCTAACTTTAAAGTAATACAAAAAGTTGGAAAAGATATCGAATCAGTATTGAGTAAATTGCCAGAAACTTCAACTGTATATGCAGAAAGGGCCAATAGTGGTAAATATGTAAATATAGATATAGATAGACAAAAAGCTGCAAGATACGGATTAAATATTAGTGATATAAATTTGGTAGTTCAAAATGCTATAGGGGGAAAAAATATTGGTGAATCTATTGAAGGTAGAGAGAGATACCCAATTCAATTAAGGTATCCAAGAAACACTAGATATTCAATAAATCAATTGCAATGGCTTCCTATAGTTACCAATTTAGGTTCTACCATTTCATTAGGTCAAGTATCAAAAATATCCATAGTATCAGGTCCAGATACGATAAGAAGCGAAAATGCAATTTTGAATAGTTATGTTTATATCACTCCTAGTACATCTGATCTGGAAGGTTATGTAACTAAGGCAACAAAAGAAATAAAAAATAAAGTAAAATTTCCTCAAGGTTACTCATATATTTGGTCAGGACAATTTGAATATATTCAAAGAGCAAAACATACTTTATTTTTTGTAATCCCTATTACAATAATAATTATAAGTTTTTTCTTATTTTTATGTTTTAATAAT
>CANGJN010000033.1 GCA_947454215.1 Neisseriaceae bacterium
TAGAGAATTGGGTGTTGTTATAGAGTTTTTAGATGATAAAAATATAATACGAGTCTCAAGTGATTTAAAGAAAAAGTTATCAGGTAATTATACATTCAATATTTTAAATTGTCCAAATATTTTACCTACTTTAGCTGCTCTTGGAATGTATGTTGAAGGTGAGTTTACTATAATTGGAGGTCATGTTACTACGAAACATAAATCTAATCGTATTAGATCAATGATTACTGAATTATTAAAATTAGGTGTAGATATTAATCCAGTTTTTAATAATAATGTTGAAGACGGTTTTGTTATAAGAGGTAGATCCTCATATGAAGGGGGTGTAACTTTATCTAGTTGGGGGGATCATAGAATATTTATGTCTCTATATGTTGCCTCACTTAAAATGAAAAATGAAAACCTAATTGATGGGTTTTATGATGTTATTTGCTCATTTCCAGATTTTTTTAAAGAAATTAATAAATTAACTCATAATTAAATAATATAAAATATTGTTTGTATAAATAAAAAATAAGTTTTTTAAAATTATAATTATTATACTTTATGGAGTTGTCATGCTAAAATTTTTATTTATAACAAATTTAATTTTTTTTTCAACTGCTTTTGCATTAGATTGTAATGATTTAATTATGTCTACAGAAAATACAATTCAATTAAAGGTATTGTTAAATAAATCATATTATAATGCAACTTTAGAAATCAATAGATTAGCCGATAAAGATTTTGATAATCATAAATTTCAAACTGGTTCCGAATTAATAATTGGTTCATCTAGGTTTTCAGCTAAATCATGTGATATAACAGACAGAAAATTTTATCTTGTAGTTGAATTAACCCCAAATATTAATGTTAAAGTAGAGTTTGATTCACTAGACTCTGATGTAAAAAGCAGTGCAACATTAACAAAAGAAGATATAGTAAATTTTCTTATTCCACAACTAGAAGTAGACAAATTTCATAGTCAATTTAAAAAATTAGGAAATTCTAGAAATTATAGAAAAAGAACGATGGTGGATGATGAGTTAGAAGATCGTGATTCTATGCCACAACTTAAAAAATCCTCTTTTTCTACTCAAGATGATGTAGAAGAAGATATTGTTGAGGAAAAAAAATTAGTCAAGGACGTTAAAAGTATCGAGTCTAAATATGCTCAATCCACGAGTGTAGAATCTGAACAAAAAGATAAACTTACTGTATGTGGTAAAATATTTCAAAACGGAAGTGGAACATATAAATTTGTAATTGACAAAAAAATATTAGATATATATGTTTATTCCTTTGACTATATAAAACATTGGTATCCGGGTAATTCTTATTTATTAAAATTTATGAAAAGCATACCTATTAATATTTTGGATACTAAGGAAAGAGTTTTAAAGAGTTGTTCTGATAAACTAGGAAGACCTGGTTCTTTCTTGGAATATTTAACACAATCTGGAAGAATATTGACATCTCATGTTAATTCTATAATTTCTGTTGATCCTGATATTATTGGTCAGAATAAATTTAGTTTGCATCCATATAATTTAGATGAAAAAGGAGTATATACTTTTTATGATGATAGGCATGTATCAATGGCAGAATTAACACTTACAAAACCATATAATATAGTAGAAGAATTTGAAGATCCAGATAACAGTTTAATAACATTGCATTACACTGATCCAAAAATTGATAAAGCAACTAGTAAACTAGTTACTATTATACTAAGACGTAGAAATCATAATAATTATTATGATATGCAACTCAAATTTAGCAGAAAATCAGGTCAATATGAATTAACTCCTTTTAAATCATTTGTTAGATTAAAGGATAAATCTGATGTATTATTAGATGAGAGTGGAGTAAAAAATTCACAGGTATCAGATGGTAAAGTTTATCGACAATCTCTACAAACTATAATAGATAAATTAGAATTACCAAGTTTTGGTAAAATAAATTTTTGTAATTCATTATTCTTTCCTGGAAAATATAGAGTTGAATTTAATAAAATTAATCCAATTAATCTTAATGTTACTGATTTAATAAAAATATTTTATAATGTTGAATCTAATGAAATTCAATACGTATTTAGAAGTAATTCTAACCTTATTCGTTGTGTTCATAACTCCTCTGGATCTAATATAACACATAAAGATTTTATAAATTCAGTTAATGTATTAGATTCTAAAGAATACTTCGTAGACAAAGATATTGAGTCTTTTTTACAAAGCAATAATCAGTGTTTAAATCTAATAAATCCTGGGAGTTATAAAATTTATCATTTTATGTCATCCATATTACCTTTTGATTTAATAATACATGAGCTTAAATCAATATATTATTCATTGATGAAAAATAAAATGTTTGTTAATTATAAATTTGCTGAATTATTTAACAATAAATTGTTTGTACATGATAAGAAAAATGCATTTGATGTAGAACATTGTTATTATTTCCAATCTATTAATTATTTAAAACGGAACTCTCCACTCGGGTTTAAAGAGGGGGATAAAGAAAGATTTAAATTTATAGGAGTGGAAAGAGACTAAGAGTTTTTTCGGATAGGGTTTAGACAAATAATCGAGTGCTGAATATAAAAATTAAATTTTTTTAAAAGTTATAATCACAATAGTTAGATGATAAATAAAGTTAAAAAAGTATAGATATAATAATTAGATGATTTTTATCAATTATTTTGTAATAATTTCAAAAAAATGTTGTAGAATATAATGGGTTGTTATAGGTGATTTAGATAGTAGAAATTAGTGAATTTTGGTTAACTAGTATTTGATAATAACTCAAATACTAGTTAATTCTTATCAAATTACTTCATTAAATTTAAAAGTGCTAAACTCATTATTTTATTTGAATTAACGTGTTGTAAGTACATAACATTCGGGGTAGATGGAAATCTAATAGAGTCCCATAATTTTGAGTTATCTATTTCAACACATTTTACAGAACCTAAACCAATAGTTTTAATGCCATTATTTTTGTCACATGCTAATAATGAGTTTTTATTAGGAACAGTAGAGTCATACCTCATATAAAATAAAACAACAGGAGTGTTTACTGTTAAATTATAGGTATTTGACTGTGTTAAGATTGATTTTAAAAAATTATCATTGGGCACTTGATTATAAGAAAATAATCCAGCACTACTATAAGTATTGGTTGTAGTAGATAGAGTGTTTATAAGTTGATTTATATTTAAACTATCTCCAATAAAGTATCCCAATGACATAGCACTTGTAAATAATACGCTAGAAATATATTCTGCATTATAAACTGGGTTATTAAAAAGAGAGGTTATGTTTTCTGGGTTTAGGTTAAATAAATTAGAACAACTAACATTTGACCAAGAATTTATTGAATTTGGTAAATTTATACAATTTTTTAAGAAAAAGAAATTAGGCTTAAAAATAGCAGAATAAATTGATTGATTGTAATAGTAGTTTAATATTGCAGAACTAAGATATGAATATAAAGCAGGCTTAGAAGATGCTAAAGAAAATTGAGAAATTGCTATATCAAGACCATTTGGCTCATTTATACATAATGGGTCATTTCCGCATCCTGGTATATTATTCCAAGAATTGGTACTTCCTACTCTACCTGTGTAATCATTTGAAAACATAAAGTTTAACATAGTATCAGAGATATCATAAGCTCCAGACATCGCATATGTTCCATTTAGTTTTAGGTTATTATCTTTTAATATTGAATTGTAGTCAAAATCTAAATATTGGGTGGCTTTTAAAGAGTAACCTCCTCCTTCTGAAAATGAGGTAATATATAATTTATTGTTTTTATCAAGGGATTGAAAGCTAAAATTATAATTATTTTTTAAATATGAGTTAACTGCTGGTAACATATAAATCCCACTAAAGGCATTTGAATTTGTTCCAATAATATATGGGTGTACGGTATTCACATCTATTCCTTGACCAGTGTAGTCTGGTGCGATTACTATAAATCCATTAGATACAAATATAGATGTGAGTAAATATTGATTTATAAATGTTAATTGCATAGATGGACCATCAAAGTTATTAAAACCAGACATAACACCATTCTTTGAAGGTATTGTATCATGATAATACAATATAACTCCTTTAATAAGATTTGTACTAACTATTTTACCATCCTGATCTGTTGGAAGAATAACTAAGCCAGATAATGTTAGTTTAGGTATACTTCTACCAGAACTAATATTTGCCATTCCAGGAGAGGTGTATTTAATATAATCATACTTAGCATAAAGAATATTAGATGATGAGGTGCTATTAGGAATAAAGTTTATTAAATCATTACTACTTTCTATGCCAAAAATTTGAGGATTGCTCAAAATATAATTAAAATTTTGGTTACAATTATTGGTGAAGTTCAACCCAGAAGAACCTACTAAATTAAAACAAGGTATTAATCCAGTAAATGATTGATTTGCTGCTAAATTATTTATTGGTATAACTCCATTGTTATTTAAACCAAAACTCTTCATTATTGAATTTGATGGAGCTGTTCCTCCATTTATTAAGATTCCATAATTATTGTTGCTACCAGAGTTATTATTAGTCCCTACATTGCAAGAAGTTAATAATATATTTAAAAATATAGATAAAACAATATATTTTTTCATAAAAACACCTTTCAAAAATGAATAATTATAAGTATTTAAGTTCACTCAATAACATTATTTTCTGGCTCTATTAAGTCATTAATTGGATCAATGAATTTTGATAATAAATTAGAATTTTTAATTTTAGAAACTGAAGTTATGATATTTATCAATCTACTACTAAGGTTTTTATCGGTGACAATAATGGCTGGCATAGTTTTAATATTTTGTTTCAATGTATCAGTAATTAATGATTTTTGATATTCATCTATAGTATCTGTTAAAGTAGAAATACTTATTTCGGAATATACTGGAATTATATTAAATATTGGCTCATTAATTTTATAACTTAGATTTAATGAATTTTTTATAAGGGTCAATTCTTTAATCATTATATTTGGTGGTGATGGGTAGTTTACTATAATATCTCTATCCCATACTTCATCATATGATTTTAATGTCGGATTGGATGAGATTAAGATTACTCTTTTATTTGATTTAATTAAGTCTTCAATTTTATAATTCATCATAGACTTTGTTACGATTAAATTATTTAATGAGTTTTTTAAATATATATAGAATGCATTTATTTCATTTTCATCCATATAACCAATTTCTGAACGCAAGTTATTGTCAAAATCTATCAAAACTATTTCTTTATCGTTAGATTGTAAAAAATTAACTATATTTTGTATTATACTATCAAGATTGTCTGTTAAGTAGAAATTTGAGGTATAATATTTATTAATTTGTTTACAGATTCTTATATCAAAATATCTAATTCCTGAGTTTAATTGAGATAGAATATCACTATCTTGAACATTTAATTTATTATAAAAATATTCTAGTTTAGATTCATCGTTTGAAGAAATTAATTTTTGATAAATTAAAGAATTTTCTGATAAACTTTGTAGGCTTACTTCACCAAGACAAATTGAACTATTTTTTGTAATATTATACGCATTAGATATATAACTGCCAGGAATTGTTACATTAAATATAGAGTTATCTTTTATTTTAGAATATGAATCATTCATCCAATGTGAATTAGGATTGGCACATGAATTTAAAATACATAATAAAAAAAATGATAGAATGCAAGAGATAATATTCACTTTATTTTTTTAGGTAGGATGAAAATGTTATGCTATTTTGTATATAATTATCAATAGTTATTTTTAATTGATTCTCAATATGACTATCTTTTACATATTTTAAAATAATTTTTTTTACTTCATCATTGTTGTAATCGAAAGTTTCTAGAGAATCTAATACTCCAATAACTTTTTTAATATTAGAGACACTAAATTTATTGTCTTTTTCTAATTTAATTTCAACTGTGTTTATTGGGAAAAATAAGTTATGTAAATTACCCATAGTTTCTTGATAGGCACCAATTAAAAAAAATCCTAAAAGATAAGGGTTGTTATGTTCTAATTTAGGTAATTTTATCGATTGTCCAAAGCCCTCACACGTACTATATTGATTTATTACACCATCAGAATCACAGGTAAGATCATCTAAAATAAAATTATTTCTAGGTTGTTTATCTAAATCTGTTATAGGTAATATAGGAAATAACTGCGATATTGCCCAACTATCTGGTAATGATTGAAAAATTGATAAGTTAACAATAATTTTTATTGAAAGTTCTTTTTCTAATATATCTGACAAATCACGATGAGCTTTGTAGCCTGAGTTAATTTTATGGTATAACCTTTGCTTTATTTTAAAGGATAACTGTTCAGCAATTGCTAACTTATCAAAAGATATTTCTTTTTTATTAAATTTGTCTTTTAATTTAGTTAGAGCATTCTGTGTATTTAAAAATATTTCATATAGGTTAACAGAGTTAAACTGTGAAAATATTTCAAGAATTTCTTGAAGATCACAGTCCATTTTATCATAAGTTAAATTACAATCAGAAGTCTTATCTTCAATATCTACGATATTGGTTATACACATAGCATGGTGAGCTGTAACTGCTCTTCCTGATTCAGTATAAATATCAGGCATTTTTTCTACATTATTTAATGATAAACTTTTTTTTATTGATAATATGATACTATCTGCATAATTTTGTAAACTATAATTTGCTGA
>CANGJN010000034.1 GCA_947454215.1 Neisseriaceae bacterium
AACCTGCAATAGAATTGGCAGATCAACAGGGTTTTGATGGTTATATTTATGATATTAAAGCTAGAATTGTTTTAGATAAAGAGACAATAAATTATGTATTTTGTAGTGAGTCACAATCAGAAGAAGGCTTAAAAATACTTTTAGTTTCTGACGATAAAGCGCATAAATTTAGTTTAAATATCTCAACCTCAAAAATAATTGATTATCAAGAAAAGGATCAGAAAGATTTATTATTACCTGAGCATGCTACAAGTATTGGCTCTCAATCGTCAGAAGCAAAACAATCTATACCAACAAAACCGCTAAAGTTTTCTGACATCTCTTCAAATTTTACATTAAATGATAATACAACAATTGACCTAGATAAATGGCTCCCTATAAAAAATACCATATCACAGTTAGTTAAATATAAGTTATATTATGATAAAGGTCAAGAAAAAATAGGTTATGGAGTTTTGGATAAAGATTCATTATTTATTTTTTTATCTCATGATATAGGTTTATTGAAGAATATTGTAAGAGCTGAATTATATTTTAATCAACAAAATTTTATGCTACAAAATTTTAATTTAAATCCACTTAAAAGTTTTCCACGTGATGTAAGAAAAATAATCTTGTTAAATTACGACACTGTTTCTCATCTATTAAAAGTTGACCCATTTAACGATACAATATATGTTGACACATTAAATAGTATAATATATAATCCTGGAAAAATACAAACTGAAGATTCTTATTTTTATGTTTTTGGCGATATTAATAATCATTTTGTTGGTATTAATAGTTTTAATAAGCAAAACACATTGGGTTTATTATTCAAAGAGTCTGTCAGTAGTACTAGTTTAACTCTTGATACGGATGTTAATAATGATCTTATTGCACTAGGAATGATTGTCTTACAATGTAAAAATTCTAAACATACTACAATATGTTTATTCCTTGGAGAAGTAACCAATATGCAAATATTTAATGATAAATTATCAATTAAAGTTGATTATTTAACTCTTAATATGCTTTTAACATACAAACCATTGTATAGTGCCAGAGTTACTCTAGATTTAGATAATAGCTCTAGAATGAAAGTATCTCAAGTTAATAAAGATACTCCATCCAAGGCCAAAAGACAAAAACTAGACGAATAGAAAAATCAGGAGTTTAAATCATAACCATTTACTTATTTTAACTGATTAAATATGTGTAAACGAAAATTTATATAATTTGTTTAAAGGTCTGAGAACTCCATAGAATTTTTATAAATGAGTTAACATTAAGTTTTGGAAGTATTTGTTATTAAATATTTTAGCCTATCTAATTAATTTTTATACATAAAATTTAAAAATATAGTAAAATAGTATATATTTTAAATTTATAGGTAGTATAAAATGGAAAATTACTAAGGTTCTGTTACAAGTTAGTATCTTAGTTTAATTTCAAAATAACAAAGAATAATATCTTTAAATTTTTTAATATGGTTATTGAAGATCAGTATTCAAAAATATGAACAGCATGTCAAAGTAAATGATAATCAACTCAAATTAGAATACCATGGGATTAACGTGAATTAAAAACACCTTAAATGATGTAAAAATTATTAATGCTTTGTTAAAAATTAATTAATAAAAATATTAGATAAAAATAATTTGTTAATAGTTCATAATATCTCTGATATAAGAACATTTAGAAATCAACGACAATAATCTAAGTATTATCTTAGCCAACACACTATATATAAGATTTGTTCTCCTTAAGTCTGTCATAAATTGCTTTTTTATTGATATGAAGTATGTTATCATTTTATTTTTATCTTTAACAAAAAAATGGAAAGGGAATTATTGTCTATTGCCATTATTTTTAATGCCTCTAAAAAAAAGTTAAAATAGCATTTTTTATAAAAATAAAAAAACATTTTGTAAGAGTTTTAAGTATAGTAATAAAATTTGATTTTATTAAAAATTATTTAAATAGTCAATGGTTAGGCTTCAACTATATATAAATTTAGATAAAGTAAAACTATTAAATGCTGTACTTCCGAACTAATTAAAAATATCTTATGATAAGATAGATATAAATGGTAATTTATATAAAACGTATACTGTATACCATGGTCTAGGTTTAAATAACAACCAAATTTTCAAAACACTCATGTTTCTAGTAACTAATATTAAAGTTAGCCGAGAAGATTTATCTTTTATAAATGGTTACTGTTATGTAAGCATCGGTATTAATTAAAAATGAAGTTGTTTAATTTATATTATATTTAGGAGCCGGTTAAGTTAAAGTTACTAATAAATAAAGTGGGTGTAACAATATAAAAATATCAAATTCATGGATAAAGGTTGCTATAAATTGTAACATTTTATTCTATTTGAGTATAATTAATGCTTGGTTTTAAAAAAGTAAATCAAAACATTTTATAAAAAATTTGAATACTTCTTAAAAATTTATAATAATATCTACATTCTTGCAATATGTATAACTACTAAAGGATATAAAAATGTTTGATTTTTATAAATATTTATTCCTATTTATGATTAATCTATCTCTAGCTATTAGTAGTTGTAATGAATTTGCAAAATCAGGTGTTTATAAACTAAATGAAGTATTTCTTGATCAAGAAAAATATTTGAATATAAGATTAGAGGTAGATACTCCTGCTATAAAATTACCAGTTGATTCTATGAATAATAGTGAAATTTATTCTATCAAAGCCAGATTTTTTATAGGTAAAATCGTGATAGATTATGAATTTTGTAGTGACTTACAAGTAAAAGATGGCTTAAAAATACTTTTAGTTTCTGACGATAAAGAGCATGAATTTAGTTTAAATATCTCAACCTCAAAAATAATTAATTATCAAGAATATGATCAAAAAGATTTATTATTACCTGATCAGGCTACAAGTGTTGGTACTCAATCGTCTGAAGCAAAGCAATCTACACCAATTAAATATCTAAATTTTACTGATATACCTTCAACCTTTACTTTAGATGATCGTACAATAATTGACCTAGATAAATGGGCACCCATAGAAAGAACCATCTCTCAGTTAGTTAAGTATAAATTGAATTTTTTCGGTGGTCAAGAAAAAATTGGTTATGGGGTATTGTATGATGATTCATTATTTATTTTTTTATTGGACGATCTTTTGGTATCGAAGTATATCTTAGAAGGTAAATTATATTTTAATCAACAGAATTTTATGTTGCGAAATTTTATAAACATTACAAGTAAAGGTTCTGTCCATGAAGTAAAAAAAATAACGCTGTTAAATTATGGAACTGTTAAGGATCTATTAAAATTTGACACCAGTAATATTAAAAATTTACTATTATTTCCTCAACAAATTAAGGATATAATAAATAATACTGGAAAAACAAATATTGCTGATACTTATTTTTTAGTTTTTGGTGATGTTAAAAAACATTTTGTTGGTATTAAGAATTTTAGAAAACCAAATGTATTGAGTTTATTGCTCAAAGATTCAGGGAGAAGTGTTCATTTAGTTCTTGAAACTGAGGTTACTAATGATCTTATTAAAATAGGAATGATTGTCTTAATATGTAGAGATTCAACAAGTATTAAAAATTGTTTCTTCCTTGGAGAAGTAACTAATATAAATATAGTTAATGATAGATTATTAATTAAAGTGAATTATTTGACTCGTAATATTATTTCACATTATACAGAAGGTTATAGAGCCGAAGTTACTTTAGATTCCGGTGGTGATTCTAGAGTGTTCTCATCTCAAGATTATAGTGAAACTCCTTCATCTTCTAAAAGACTCAAAATGGACAAATAAAAAAACTAGTAGTTTAAATCATAACTGAAAAACAATTTAACTTATTACAACCATTTACTTATCTTGGGTACTTAAATATTTGTAAGCACAAATTGATATAATTTGTTTATTTGAAACGCCATTTTTCTAATTCAGTAGTTTTTATAGTTGAGGATTTTAAAATTTTATTAATTATGATAAACAGTTTATTAAAGATATAATTTTATGAATATTAGTAATAATAGTAATTATGTGGTAAATTTAGAGAGTGTAACTTTTAGTTATAGGGATAAAGCACCCATAATTAATAATATTACTTTAAAAATTCCTAGAAAAAAAGTTATTGCCATTATGGGAGGTAGTGGAAGTGGTAAAACAACTTTATTAAAGTTAATTTCAGGGCAAATAAAACCTTTGTCTGGAAGTATAAAAGTTTTTGATGAAGATATTGTTAATCAAAGTAATAAAGGGTTATTAGAGTTAAGAAAAAAATTGGGATTATTATTTCAATTCGGAGCTTTATTTACAGATATGAATGTATATGATAATGTTGCATTTAATCTACGAGAAAATACTAATTTACCTGAATCAATAATTAGAAAAGTTGTTGCCATGAAATTAAATGCAGTAGGATTGTTTGGAACGCAAAATTTAATGCCAAATGATTTGTCAGGTGGTATGGCACGAAGAGTTGCCTTAGCAAGAGCAACTGTTCTAGATCCTGAACTAATGTTATATGATGAACCATTTACAGGTCTAGATCCTATATCATTAAATGTGATAGCTAGGTTAATAAAAGAATTAAATGAATTTCTAAATCAAACTTCGATATTAGTGACTCATGATATCAATTCTTCTTTTAAAATTGCTGATTATATATATTTTTTAGGTAATGGAAAAATAGTTGCTGAGGGTTCACCCCAAGAAATAAAAAATAGTGAGAATGAGTTTGTTAAAAAATTTATTTTAGGGGGCATTGATGATTCATATAAGTATGAATATCAATCTATATCTGAATATCATTCTTATTTATCTAGGACTAAGTAATGAACAAAGTTTATACTTTTATATCCGCAATAGGTAAACCATTTGCAAATTTTATAATTCATTTAGGAGCAATCATAAATGTATTTATAAGTATTTTATATAGTTTTGTATATGTATTTAAAAATCCTTATTTGGTAATTAAAGAAATATATTACTGTGGCGTTAAATCTTTGATCATTATATCCTGTTCTGGTTTTTTTGTAGGGATGGTTTTAGCTTTACAAGGATATAATACTTTAAGTAAGTTTGGCTCCGTTAGCATGGTAGGTTCACTTGTTGCTATATCTTTATTAAGGGAGTTAGGTCCAGTATTAACTGCAATTTTATTTGCAGCAAGAGCAGGATCTGGTATAACAGCTGAAATTGGTTTAATGAAGGCAACGGAGCAACTAGAGGCAATGAATGTGATGGCTGTTTCACCGATAAAAAGAGTATTGGCACCTAAATTTTTAGGTGGTGTAATTTCAACTCCTTTATTATGTGGAACATTTAACGTTAGTGGAATTTATGGCGGATATGTAGTTGCAGTTATTATTCTTAAATTAGATGAGGGAAGTTTTTGGTCTCAAATGATTAGTAATATTGATTTTCATTATGATGTTTTAAATGGTATTATTAAAAGTATAGTTTTTGCAATTGTAATTAATCTAATTTCAGTATATCAGGGCTATATTTCTAAGCCTACCCCTGAAGGTGTATCCAATGCTACCACACAAACTGTTGTTAATTCAGCAATAATTATTTTTGCACTGGATTATATTTTAACAGCATTAATGTTTAAATAAAATGGAGGAAAATTTGAAAGAAGTAACCATTAATTTTTTAGTTGGTATTTTCGTATTGATTGGTATTGGATCATTATTTTTTTTAAGTGTAAAAATTTCTAATAATTTTTTTACTAACTCATCTAAAAAAAGTTATTTTTTATCCGCATCATTTAATAATATAGGTTCATTAAAGGTGGCTGCTCCAATAAAGGTTTCTGGTTTTATCGTAGGTAAAGTATATAATATTTATTTAAATCAACATAATTATCAAGCAGTGGTAGTTATGGAATTAAATTCAGATTATAAGTTTTCTACAGATTCATCAGCACAGATTTTAACCACAGGGTTACTTGGAGAACAGTATATTGCACTTCAGTCTGGAGCCGAGAGTGCTTATTTAAAAAATGGAGATACAATTTCTATAACCTCTTCAGCTTTAGTTTTAGAAAATTTAATTGGTAAGTTTTTAACAAATATATCAACAAAATAATTAGATGGAGTTTTAAATAATGATCAAAATTTATAAATACTTATTTTTAATATTTATTATTTGTAATCTTTTATCATATGCTGATGATCTTAAAAATTTAGATTCAAATAATGATATAAAAGAAAAAAGTACTGAAATAGAATCTGTTAAAGAGAAAAAACCTGATATAGAGAGTAAAAAAATGGACTCTAGTGTTGCTATTAAAAGCACTAGTGATACTAAGGTGGTTGATACTAAAGTTAATTCAGATAATAATATAAAAGAAAAAAGTACTGAAATAGAATCTGTTAAAGAGAAAAAACCTGATATAGAGAGTAAAAAAATGGACTCTAGTGTTACTATTAAAAGCACTAGTGATACTAAGGTGGTTGATACTAAAGTTAATTCAGATAATGATATAAAAGAAAAAAGTACTGAAATAGAATCTGTTAAAGAGAAAAAACCTGATATAGAGAGTAAAAAAATGGACTCTAGTGTTGCTATTAA
>CANGJN010000035.1 GCA_947454215.1 Neisseriaceae bacterium
GAGGCTATAAAAAGAGAGGTGATTGGAAAATTTAAAGAACTTTCTGAGTTAAGAAATCGTGTTTCAGATGAAATGCTTATTTTATTGAATAAAATTGATAATATAGAACAATTAATTGATTTTATAATTACTCAAGTAGTCTCTGATATTGTTATAAGGCAAGAGTTTCTTGGGATAGAATCATTAAAAAAAAGGCTTAATAGATTATTAATCGAGTTGAATAAAGAGATTGGAGTTTTAACAGTTGAAAAACGTATTCAAGGTAGAGTAAAGCAACAAATTGAAAAAAATCAAAAAGAGTATTATCTTCATGAGCAAGCAAAAGCCATCCAACAGGAGTTAGGTGATGAAGATTTAAATGATTGGGAAATTTTATCTCAGAAAATAAAAAAAGCTAAAATGCCAAAAGAAGCTGAATTAAAAGCTATGGGGGAATTAAAAAAATTAAAATTAATGCCACCTATGTCTTCGGATAGTGCGATTGTTAGATCTTATTTAGATCATTTGATTGGTTTACCATGGTGTAAATCTACTAAAGTTAATATAGATTTAAATAAGGCTGAGAAAATATTAAATAAAGATCATTATGGTCTTGATAAAATTAAGGATAGAATTATAGAATTTTTGGCAGTACAAAAAAGAGTGAATAATAATAAATCCCCAATTTTATGTTTTGTAGGGCCTCCTGGAGTAGGGAAGACTTCACTTGGTGAATCTATTGCTAAGTCAGTTGGAAGAAAGTATATTCGTATTGCCCTAGGTGGTTTGCATGATGAATCAGAAATAAGAGGACACAGAAAAACTTATGTAGGTTCAATGCCAGGTAAAATATTACAAAATATAACTAGAGTTGGAGTCAATAATCCTTTATTTTTACTAGATGAAATAGATAAATTAGGAACACATCATAGAGGAGATCCTGCATCTGCTTTATTAGAAGTTCTAGACCCTGAACAAAATCATTCTTTTGTTGATAATTATACCGAGACTCCATTTGATTTATCTCAGGTAATGTTTATAGCCACTGCAAACTCATTAAATATACCTAGTCCGTTAAAGGATAGAATGGAAATAATTTTTCTTTCTGGTTATACAGAACAAGAAAAATTAAAAATTGCCGAACAGTATTTATTGCCCAAACAGATTAAAAATACAGGTTTAAAACCTAATGAAATATCCATAGATTCAGAAACAATTTTGTCGATTATTAGATTTCATACAATGGAAGCTGGGGTTAGAGAACTAGATAGAAAGTTAAATAAATTATGTAGAAAAATTGTAAAATTAATCGATACCAACAAATTTAAAAAAATTACTGTAAATAGTGAAAGTTTGATTGAATTCTTAGGACCAGAAATTAATAATTTTAATTTTAAAATTAATGAAAATAAAGTTGGAAGAGTTAATGGTTTAGCTTGGACTGAAGTAGGTGGAGATATTTTGCATATTGAAGTAGTTTCTATTATAGGTAAAGGAAACATAATCAGAACTGGTAAACTAGGTGATGTGATGTTAGAATCTATACAAACAGCCATTAGTTTAGTAAGATCTAGAACTGAAGCCTTAGGAATAGATGAGAGATTTTATGAAACTAATGATATTCATGTTCATGTTCCAGAAGCAGCTACTCCTAAGGATGGACCATCCGCTGGTATCGCTATGGTAACTGCCATTGCTTCTAGTTTAAATCACATTCCGATTAAATCTGATGTAGCAATGACTGGAGAAGTAACTCTTTATGGAGATGTATTGGCTATAGGTGGGTTAAAGGAAAAACTTTTGGCAGCTTTAAGAGGTAAAATTAAAACTGTTATTATACCTAAAAGAAATATTAAAGATTTAGAAGAAATACCTGTTGAGATTAAAGGTGCTTTAAATATTGTTTTAGTTAGTACAATTGATGAAGTATTAGAAGTTGCATTTGAATATAAGCCTAAGCAATTTGTAAATAATAAAAAAGTTTCAATTGATGATAGAAAGAGTGTTAATGTATATAATCCTAATCCTTTAATTTAGTAATATAGTAGTTAAATAATGAGTATTTATAATGAACAAACTCTTAGTTTTAATATATGGAAAATATCGAAACTTTATAAGTCAACTCCTTTATTAATTATTGCTGGTGATGTTTTTACAGCAAATAATTTGGTAAAGGAACTAAAATTTTTCTTACATGATAAAAAAGTTTCATATTTTCCTGATACTGAATTGTTGCCATACGAAAGATTATCTATTTCAAAAGAATTAATTTTAAATAGGTTAAAGTTATTGTGGCAATTAAGTTTAAATCAAGTCGATATTTTAGTAATAAACCCATCAACATTACAGTCTTTACTGTGTCCTGTTTCATATTTATACAACTCTTTAATTGTTTTAAAAATTAATGATACCTTGCCTATTCAAATTTTAAAAAAAAGATTATTAGCTGCTAATTATAATCTAGTGGAACAGGTAATGGAATCGGGAGAATTTACTGTTAGGGGAGGGATAATTGATCTTATTCCTACCGGTACAAATTTGTTTATAAGAATTGAACTGTTTGATGATCAAATTGAGTCAATAAAGAGTATAGATAAATTAACTCAAAGTGTAATTAATACTTATGATGAGTTTCAGTTGATACCCTCAAAAGAGTTTCCTATTAATAGTGATAGTTTGAATAGTTTCCGACATAGATTTAATCAATATTTCCCCACACATACTTCTGTTCATTCTGATCTAAAAAACAATATTTTACCCAGTGGCAGTGAGTTTTATTTACCATTATTTTTTGATAAATGTTCATCTATATTTGATTATTTAGATAGTTCTTGGAGTATAGTTTGTTTTGATAACCTCAAAAATGATTTAAATATAAACTGGAGCATAATAAACCAAAGATATCAGTTAAATCATGATGCTTATCCTTGTATTGAGCCTAATGGTTTATATTTATCGGCTGATGAGGTACTAAAAAAAATAAAGCATTACAAAATTTATCCAGTTGTAAAAGATTCCAAAGATTTTAAGTCGTTACCAGATGTATCAATAAATACTAAAAAAATGGATCCATATGCTTCATTAAGAGATTTGAAAAAAAATATATCGCAGCCATTAATAATAGTTTTTAATAGCCTAGGTAGATTACAAATATTTTCTCAAGAAATATCAAAATTTAATTTTAGTTTTAATATCATTGAAAATATTAATTCTCCAGTATCTAAGGATAAGTTTAATCTTGTTTGCGGAGATATGTATAATAGTTTTATAACTAATAATTTTTGTTTAATTAGCGAAAATGATTTGTATAAAAATGATTATAGTATTACTAAAAAAAAATCAATTATGAAGGCAATGCAATTAGACAGTAGTGTTCAAGAAATTGCAGATATAAAAATAGGTGATTTTATAGTACATAAAAATTATGGAATAGCTAAATATCAAGGTTTAAATACTCAGATTATAGATAATATTAAATATGAAATGATAGTATTAGAGTATAACAACCAATCCAAATTAATGATTCCAATTCAGAATCTTTATCTAATTAATAAATATAATACTCCTTTAAATAATATCGAAATTCCATTAGATACATTAGGTGCTAAAAACTGGGATAAAATAAAAAATAGAATTAATAAGAAAATAGAGGATACTGCAGCCCAGTTATTAGAACTTTATGCTAAAAGAGAAATGAAAGATGGGTATAAATTTAGTGTTCCTAAAGAATATGAAGATTTTTCTAAGAGTTTTTTATATCAATTAACTCCAGATCAAGAGACGGCTATTAAAAATGTAATTGATGATATGACGAAAAAAAAGCCTATGGATAGGTTAATTTGTGGTGATGTTGGTTTTGGTAAAACTGAAGTAGCATTAAGAGCTGCATTTATTTGTGCAATGAATCGTAAGCAAGTAGCATTTTTATGTCCTACTACTTTATTAACCGAGCAGCACTATAATAATTTTATTAATAGGTTTGCAAATTTCAATGTTACAGTTAAAGAAGTATCAAGGTTCAAGAGTAAAAAAGAAATCTTAGAAACTTTAAAATTACTTGAATTAGGTAAGATAGATATATTAATAGGTACCAGTAGATTAATTCAAAAAGATATAAAATTTAATGACCTTGGTTTAGTTATAATTGATGAAGAGCATCGATTTGGAGTTAATCAAAAAGAAGTATTAAAGGAAATGAAACATAATGTTGATTTTCTTACGCTAACTGCAACTCCAATACCAAGAACTTTATCAATGGCCTTGGAAGGTTTAAGAGATTTTTCTATTATTGCTTCTCCACCTAAAAGAAGACTTCCAATTAATACAATATTAATCCAAGATTCTGATTTAATTTTTAAAGAAGCTGTAACAAGGGAAATAAAACGAGGTGGACAAGTTTTTTTCTTATATAATAATATTGCTAACATAGAAACCATTAAAAATAGATTAATTAATTTATTTCCTGAATTGAATATTGAAGTTGCCCATGCTCAAATGCATGAAAAAAAATTAGAGTCTATCGTTAAGGACTTTATTAATCAAAAATTTCATATTCTAATCTGTTCTACTATTATCGAAAATGGAATTGATATTCCTAATGCCAATACTATTATAATTTATTCAGCAGATCATTTTGGATTGGCTCAGTTATATCAAATTCGGGGGCGTGTAGGTAGGTCTCATCATCAGGCATATTGTTATTTAGTAATTAATGAGAAGGTGAGTTCTAAAGCAGAAAAAAAATTAGAAGCTTTAAAGTCAACATCAGAATTAGGTTCAGGTTTTAATCTTGCTACATACGATTTAGAAATAAGAGGAGCAGGTGATATATTAGGAGTAAATCAGTCAGGAAGTATAAATCAGATGGGTTTGTCTCTATATTCTGAAACATTAAGAAAAACAATTAATAAACTAAAAAGTATTGATGCTTTTATAGAAGAAGATTGTGAAGTAGTAATTAATGAAACGACGGTAATACCTGAAAACTATTGCCATGATATAAAGACAAGAATTTATTATTATAAAATTTTATCTAATACTAAAAATATAGAAGAAGTAAATTCGATTTATTCAAAAATAATTGATGATTATGGAATGCCTCCAATTGAACTAACAAATCTAATCCATTTAAATTATTTAAGAATACATGCTCAATCTATAGGAGTAAAAAGTATAACTATTACTAATGATAAAATAATAATTGCCTTCTCAACAAAACCTAAAGTTTGTAAAAATGTTACAACTATTCTAAGCGGTGATCAATCCATAAGATTTAATAATGATAAAATAGTTAAATCTATTAATTTAAAATCAGCAAAACAAAAATTTGAAGAGGCAGAAAAACTAATAGAGATGATTTCTGAAAAAACATAAATTAATCAATAATTTATCCTCTATTGTCAACTATAATAAATGCATAATTTTTAACAAATATAAACAATTTATCAATTATAGACTCACTATATAATAATTATAGTCTGACACTTATAACACTAACTTCAAGTACATCGGCAATAAATAAGATTGTTTGCATAAAGTATTCTCTAAATAATAATATAATTTGCTTGATATTGATTGTAAAAATTAGTATTATTATGTTTATTAACCTGATTTCCTGACCTATATATGTACATAAATCAACTATGTTGTCAAATTTATTTTATACTTTAATAAAAGGGTAATAGTATCCCTTTTCGTCACTCTAAATGCGTAAAAATTTGTATTTCTTCATTTGTTATGAGAAATATTTTTAGAAGTAATAAGAAATTAAAGTTTTCTTTCTAAAACTTAAATAACCTTTTTGGGTTTTCCTCTTTCTAAAAAAGATTGCTATTTAGATTTTAAACTTCCTTCTTTGCTTAACTTAATATTATCTCGTCCATTGCCTATCACCTTTCTACCAGTTTTTTACCGCTCTCATTAGAATGTGGAACCAAACCACATAAACTTGCAACTTGTCGTCCTCAGCACTCTCCTAATTCAGGAAATTAATTACTTATGATTTGGCAATATTTTCACCAATACCAAGGATAGGTTAATAACAAATTAATTTTTTCTAGAATTGTTTTATCATCTTTATTGATTTTGTCAATTTCATTAAGTAATAATGATATTTGACTCTCAAGAAAAATGATCACGTCTTTTATCAAATCCTGTATAACATTATTCACTAGGATATTTTAGCATCAATAGTATCTGATATACCTTCAGTCATCAATTTCGTTTCATGACTACCAGTAGTTTCAAAAACAAATAAAGTGTTATCTTTATTCTCTAAATTAGACAGAAGCATTTTGTTTATTTGATTTCATTATTTTCGTATTTATAACTTTTATTATTATTAAAGATAAATAGATCATTCTTGGCTATGTCTACTCCAATAAAATTACTATACATGCAACTCTCTATAGAAAATTAAAATTGTGAGTGGGAGTTGGCATGAGATCCCATGATTTATTAAATCATTATATTCGGGCGACACATGCCAAATTGATAACTAACTGTACAACTAGTTATC